>CBDTYO010000234.1:0-6788 GCA_965364615.1 uncultured Bacteroidia bacterium | reverse complement strand
TTCTGCAGTGCGGACCACCAGTTTGAATTTCCGGTCCTGGTAACCACCGGATCTATTGGCCTTGCGGACTGCCTGCTCGGCGGTCTGGCTCACATACGCATGGGAAGTATCGGGCAACAACAACCCGATGTTGATGGTGGATGGCTGATTTTGAGCCTGTTCCTGGGAAAGAGCCCTGGCTTGTACCAACAGGGCCAGAACTAACAGGTATGGGCTCAGACCTTTCAAAGCCAGGCAGGTTAAAGCTTGTGAATGCTTCGCCCCACTGCTTCCGCCACCCGTGCCAGGTCTTTCATCAGGATATCAAAGTCTTCGGGGAAAAGAGATTGGGAGCCGTCACACAGTGCTTCTTCGGGATGGTGGTGAACTTCCATCAACAGTCCGTCTGCTCCGGCCGCAATGGAGGCCTTGGCCATGGTGGGGACCAGCGAACGCAATCCGGTTCCGTGGCTTGGATCTACCACCACGGGAAGGTGGGTACGCTGCTTAAGCATGGGAATGGCGTTCAGGTCCAGGGTATAGCGGGTGGAGGTTTCAAAGGTCCGGATGCCCCGCTCACACAGGATGATGTTGGGATTCCCGTGAGAGAGAACGTATTCTGCTGCATACAGATATTCCTCAATGGTGGCCATCATGCCCCGCTTGAGAAGGATGGGCATATGGCTGTTCCCAGCCTCTTTGAGCAGGGGGAAATTCTGCATGTTCCGGGATCCGATCTGCAGCATATCCGCATAACGGGCAACGGTTTCAACCTGCCGGGTATCCATGACTTCGGAGACCACCGGCAAACCGGTGGTTTCCCTGGCACGGGCCAGCATTTCCAGTCCCTGGACCCCCAATCCCTGGAAACTGTAGGGAGAGGTGCGGGGTTTAAATGCTCCTCCCCTTAGCAGGGAGGCTCCACCTGCGCGCACCAGCCTGGCGGTTTCTGCCAGCTGCTCCTCGCTTTCCACGGCACAGGGGCCTGCCGTTACCACGATGGCCTCTCCGCCTACTTCCACTCCTCTGATGCTTACTATGGTTCCTTCAGGCCTTGCACTCCTGCTCACCAGGTCAGGGTCGTTGTCATTCACTTCAATATCTGTTTTACACGAATCTGCATCCATCGCTCATGCTGTTTTTCTTCCCTGCTTTATTCATATTTCCAGACCGCAGGGGAAAAGACAAAATCTCCGTCCCTGATTTCAGCCATAAAGATACGACCAATATCGTTCCAGGAAGCATCAAAGATGATTTCTCCCGTGACTCCTTTGTATTTCTTTAGCCCAACCAGTTCATCCCTGATCAGGTACCTGTTGAGTCCCACTTTTTGAATGGCCTGGATGGTCATGTTCATTCCGTCGTAGGCGTGGGCTGCAAACACATCGGGCTCCTGGCCGAAGCGCTTTTCATAGTTCTTCTGAAAAGCCTTGAGTTCAGGAATATCCGCTTTGGGATTGTATTGACAGGTGGTCACCACCCCATTGGCATTTTCCCCGGCGGTTTCGATAAACACAGGATTCACTCCCCGGTCGGAAACAAACACCGGATAATTCATTCCCAGTTCGCGCATCCGGTTCAGGATCAGGGCCATTTCCAGGGCATTACCCCAAAGGACCACAGCGTCGGGATTTGAATTCTCAATGCGCTCCAACTGCGCATCGAAGTTGGTCTCTCCGTCCTCGTAGCGGACCTCCAGGACAATGGGGTTTCCTTCACGCAAGGCGGCATCCCTGAATTCCATCACGCCCACCCGGCCATAACGGTTGTTGGCCCTGAGCACTGCCACTCGCTTCAACCCTTTTTGGATATAAATGTGGTTCACCAGGGCATAGCAGCTTTGCCGGTCGTCGGCAATGCAGCGTACCACCCAGGGTATGTTGGTTTCGGTAAACGTGGGATCCGGATCGCTGGTGTTGACCCAGGGGATTTCCAGTTTGAGGGCCACCCGAATGCCCACATGGGAATTGATATCGTCGATGGTCCCCAGGATGGCCCAGACACCCTCATCTCCCATTTTTACTATCTCGTTGGCTGCAGCGCCCCAGAGTCCCACATCATTGTGCGCCAGAATCTTATACGGCAAGCCCTTGTATCCGCCCCGGGCATTGGCTTCCTCCATGGCCAGGGTAGCCCCCTGAAGCAACTGGATTCCCTGGGGAACCAGCACATTCCCTTCCAGGGGGGCCAGGACTCCAATCCGCACTTCTTTCAGTCCTTCCGGTTCTGGCTTCTCCCGTCCTGGTCCGGTAAACTCCATGGGCTCCTGAAAATGCTTTTTATAGGCATCCTGGTAATTGGCGTAGGGGACCTGCTTATCGGGGGTGTTGCCATAATTCTTATCTTCTTTTTCCTGGTACTGCGCGTATCCCTGGAGTGCAGTCAGGAACAACAAACAACCCGCGATCCCTAAGGTCAGGGCCAGTCTTCTCCGCTTTTCTATTCTCATCCTGGATTTCATATGATTTCCTTTCTGCTTTTCCTGTCTCCTAATTGATTCGTGTACCTCGGCTCAGGCCATAGGAAGTGGCAACCCATATATCTTCCCCTTGGAAGTCCACCCCGATGGTGTACTGATGGGCGATCCCGCTGGGATCTGTTTTCGTGGAAGATGCCCCATCCTTGTAATACACACGTTTCCCGCCGCTTCCGTTCGTTGTATAGGTGATCCATTCCTCCCCGTTGAAAGAGCTGAGCCCTTTGTCTGTACAGATAAAAGCCACATCCCCCTTGGCCTTGATAAAGTTGATGAAATTGCTGGCCAGTCCGCTGTCGTGGTCAAAATACCCTTTCCAGTGGATGCCGTCGTAGCGGCTCATGCCAAAGTAGGTGGCCACCCAGAGAATCCCATTGGAATGGGATACCGCTGTGGTAATATCGTGAACCACGCCATCATCGGGAAACAGATCGATCTCCATCTCTCCGTCGGGGTCTACATAGTCCCTGAAATTGCCGCTTTCTTTTTGATATTCGATCACCCCCCCTCCCCAGGCGGCTATGAATATTTTATCATCACCTGCACAAACACTGTAGGTCCAGGGTTCGTGCATGGGTGCATTGCGTTCTGTATAGATCTCCCACTCTTCCTTGTAGGTGTCGTAGTGACCTGCACCCCCTCCAGTGGCGCACCAAACGTCTTTGCCATCGCAAATGACCGAATATATGACGTCATTGGGAAGACCGCTGTTAAACTGGTTGAAGGTGTCGAATTTTCCTCCAGAGTATCGGTTCATCCCCCCCAGCGTGCCGATCCAGACATCCCCGCTGATTTCACTTACGTCGACGGAAAGCACCCCATTGTGGGCCAGGCCGTCTTCGGTGGTAAAAGTCTTGAAGGTCCCGTTCTCGTATAGCGCCAGACCGTGGCTGGTCCGGATCCAGATCCGGAGGCCGTAAGCCCTGACACAAAAAATCTTGTTGGCGGGCAATCCGTCTTTGGTGGTAAAGCTTTTCCACTTGCCATACACAGGCATGGTGCCTGCAGGTGCCTCAGGCTCCGTGGCCATCAGGAACATGGGCAACAACATGCCCAGGGTCATTGTGATCCAGTCTTTTTTCATTATCTGAGTTGTTTTTTCTTTTGGGTGACGGAAGCTTCATACACTTTGGCCTCCTCAAGATAATTCTTTGCATCCCCGATGGATTTCAGGTACTCCACCAGATCGTTAAGCTGGTCCTTCCTCATGTCATTGGCCACCCCATGCTCGTCGTTGTCATTGAACTGGGTCCAGATTTGTTCCAGGGTGGCTGCCTTGCCATCGTGGAGGTAAGGGGCCGATTCATAGACGTTGTTCAGCTGGGGCACATCAAATTTCATGGGATCGTCCGAGTCGGCCAGGGTACCCACATCCGTTAATTCCAGGTTGGTGAAGTAGGGGGGCGGGTGACAGGTATAGCAGCGGTTTTCCTCGGGAATCTCATTGCCCAAATTATCGTGGGTACGATAGAATATCTCCTTGCCCCTCTGCTGGGCTGCCGTCAGTTCCCCGTTCGGATTGAACCTCAGGTTGGGGGGATTGGGATTTCCGGTGACGATGTAGGCCACCAGGGCATCCAGTTCCTTGTGGGTGAAGGCCTCGTTCCGGGTGAGGATGGTGGAGAATCGCATGCCGTCCTGCTTGTAGATGGTCTGGTTCTTCCCGTTCCATTTGTAGGGGGGGATGTCTCCAATGTCGCGCAGTGTCTGCACGTTGGCCAGATTTCGTCCCATGCCCGTGCCGGCCATGTTATAGACCAGTCCGTCTTCGTGGACATCGGGGTGACAGGTGTAGCAGGCATACTGGTTCTGGAAGGTGCCCTTGGCATTGTTCAGCACCTGTCGTCCGTGCCGGGCGACGGTACGGCGTTTGGGTCCTTCCAGGTCAATGGATCCCACTGTCTCCAGGCTTTCGGTATTGATCACCGCAATGTGGTCGTTGAGACGTTCGGCCACGTAAAGCAGGCTGCCGTCGGGGGAAAGTACCATGCCCTTGGGATTGGCTCCGGTGGGGATGCGTCCGAGCACATAGCGGCTGCTCAGGCCCAGGTGATTGGCATAATTCTCCAGCTCCTCATCGGGGGCTTCCGCCAGCACTTGCCGCAGCTCATCCAGGTCGATGGCCGTCACCTTGTCCACGCCCCCGTGGGATACAAAGGCCTTCTTCCCGTCGGGAGTGATCACCAGTCCGAAGGGGTCGGCATAAAAGGCATTGGGTTCGTCCAGCAGCAACTGCACCATGCGACCGCTCTGGCGCTCGATGATGCCCAGTCCATGGGTCATCATCCATCCCCGTTCGATCTGCACGGTGGGGATCAGGTTCTTGGGTCGGATCAGGGTGGCAATGGCCAGGTCGCCCGAAGGAGTCACCTCCACGGTCTCCATGATATAGGCATCCTGGAACAGCTTCCGGTCCGTGACCCGCTGATCCTTGGTGCCTGTGATGGTTATCTCGGTCAGCGGATGGGTCATATGGGGTGTCGGTATGCTGCGTCGGCTGCTTACGTAGACCTCGCTGCCGTCAGGGCTCATGGCCGCCGAAACCGGGTTGTTCCCTGCCCTGAGCCTGCGGCGCTCCTGCATCGTTTCCAGGTCGAAGACGGATATGTTGTTGGAATAGGAATTAACACACCAGAGGTATCTCCCGTCCGGACTGATTTCCAGGTCGGCTGGTCCGGATCCTCCCGATAAGGTGTCGGTCACCTGCATGGAGCCCAGGTCGATCCGGTAGATGTTATCGGCCCACTGGTTGCTTACATAGGCGAATTTATCCCCATGGTCCAGCAACACGGTATGGGGCTTCAGTCCCACGGGGATCTTCTCCACCACCCGGCCTGCCTCAGCATCCACGACCACGATCTCGTTGGATTCCTGTCCCACCACATAGAGCCTGCTCCCATCTCCGGAGATGTCCAGCTTGTAAGGTGAAACATAGGTCTCGTTCATCATTTTTGCAATGAAATTGTCCTTCTGGGTGTAGACATGACAGGTCCAGCAGGTCAGGGGATGATCGTCCACCGCCGTAATATAGTTTACGTGTCCGCGGGCCCAGCGGCCTCCTAAAAACACCACTGCCGCCCCTGCCAGGACTACCGCTCCGCTGATCAATATGCCTTTTATACTCATCTTCTTCCTCCTCACTTAATGACTACTGTCCATGGCGAGCGAGGTAAGATCCACGGGATCTTCCTTCACTGCATGGGGTTGATAGTTACGGGGTGCAAGCTCCGGATCGGCGTAAAATCCGGTAAAGGCCCTTCGTTCGTTGGGCCTGAGGTAGATCCATTCCGAGGGTCCGCGGACCACCTCGCCCTGACTGTTGAGGGTTTCCGTTCGAAAGGGCATGTCCGCATCCAGTTTTACATAATAGGAACCGTCGTCCTTCACCTCTACGATCCCCAGCTCACCATCCAGGCCGGAGAAACGGACCCGGTCGGCCAGGCTGTCGCCGGTGATCCCTTCATTTACAGCCATGCTGCTGTGGTTGATGTTCTGGGTCATCAGGATGGCCGTAGGTTTGGCCGGATCCACCGGGCTGGGCAGGATGCGGGGCCTGGGATCGGTCACGGCAATGACCAGTGCATCCAACAGGTTCCTTTCACCCTTATAAATGACTTCCGGTGTTCCTGCTTCTGACGAGGGATCGAGGTGGTAGATCCCATAGTTGCTTTCGCCGGCAGCAAGATAGCTTACGAGCAGCCCGTTTTTGGAGTCGGCTGCCACCGAGGCAAATCTGCCATCCAGGCTCTCCGACAGGTTCTCAAAGGTATGGAGGGGTCTGCGGTGCAGGACCCTGGCCAGTTGACCATCTGAGACAATGTAGTAGATATACCCGTCCTTTTCGCTCCCCGCACTCTGTGGAAGAAGTCCGCAGCAACCCGGGCTGTAGAGTTCTGATTTGGTGCCGTCGGGACGCATGATCATCAGCTGCGGATCGCCGGAATGGGGGAGGGCCTGGGCGCTGGAATAAATGATACGGCCCTCCCGGATAACGCTGGGGAAGGTGTTTATGGCCGGTATGTGGGTGAGCTGGGTCAGACAGCAGCCGTCCATCATGCACTTCCACAAGTTTTGAACGGGTGTCCCCTGTATCTTGCTTTCCCGGCTGAAAACAACGCTGCCGTCGGGCAGGGATGCCGGGTGGGTGCAGTTTTCGGGCAGATCGCTTACCCGGGTAACAGCTCCTCTCTGAAGGTCCATTACGTATATCTGCCAGGGATCGCCCTCATTCTGTTTTCCCTGGAAGTAGAGGTAGCGGCCCTCATGGGAGAGGGAAGGAGAAGCCGCGGAGGAAAAGTCCGCCAGCAGCGGCGTGGGTCCCGTTTCCGGCCTG
>CBDTYO010000233.1:0-6811 GCA_965364615.1 uncultured Bacteroidia bacterium | reverse complement strand
AGGAAAGTGGCCGACTTGCAATTGAAGGAATTTGTGGGGCTCTCTCTACAATTCAAATTTTGAATCCTACTGCATCAGCTGCTCAAAAGTCTCCTGTTTTTCTTTCATCTGCAGCTGGTAGTATAATTGCGAAAGTTTGCTGATGATGTTTTCATTGCCGGGATCCAGGGCATAGGATCGCTCCAGCCACTTCACTGCCTCCCTGAACTGCGCCAGGTACTCGTTCCGGACCTCCATATAAGCATCATTCTCTCTGATTTGCAGGGCTTCTTCGCGCAACCCGATCCCGATGTTGTAGTAGCACACTCCCAGCTGGTAAAATAACTCCGGTGGCACATCGGGAGCCAGTTCTATGGCCTGCCTGAGGCTGTTAATGGCCTCCCGGTAGTGATCCATTTCACTGTGGACCAATCCCAGGGCCCAGTGATACCTGAAGTTCTCCGGATGACGGGCCAGGGCAGCATCCAGAATTTCAATGGACTTATCCCTTCTTTCGGTGGCACTGAACCAATTCACCGCATACATGACCACGGTATCGGTATATCCAAAATGCTCCACCCCTTCCACCATGGTTGTTTCCGCCTGCAGGGTATCCCCGTTCTGGAGGTAGGCCTGCATCAGAAACAGGCTGGCCTCCGGGGCAAAGGCATCGTCGTGCAGACCTTTCAGATAGCCGATGGCTTTTTCCCAGTTTTTGCTTTCAAAGGCGGCCAAAGCTGTATTATACACCAGGTTGGTATCGATGGGGACATTGAGCAATGGGCTCTTGCTCAATAGCAAGGCATGCTCAAAGGCGCGGAAAGCCTGGGGATATTCTTTCTTTTGGTAGTGCCCTTGTCCCAGTTGCCTGAAATCGTTGGAGAGCGAATAATACTGCTTGGCTATGTTTGCGTGAATCTTCTCCCTGGCATCCAGTTCCAAGGCTCTTTCGTAGGAATCATAAGCCACATATAGCTGGTCCTCGTACAGCCCGGTCAGTTTGCTGTCGTTTTTTGTTTTTCCCTCCTCGTAGGCAGTCTGACAGAGCAGTCCCTTGACATAGAAAGTCCGGTGCCACTGGGCGGTCCTTTCATTCTCCAGGGCAAGTTCAATGGCCTCTTTTGCTTCAGCGTACTTCTTGGAATCTACCATTTGCATCACAGACAACACCCTGCTTTTCTGGGCATGGACCGAAAATCCGCCGCACAATAAGAATATAAAGATTATACTACGCTTCATGCCTACCCCAATTAAAGATCTTACATTCGCTCCGGCATTTCGATGCCCAGCAGTTCCATGCCATTTCTTATGATATGGCCAATGGCCTCCACCAGCCTGAGGCGCAGAATGACCAAATCCGGAGACCCTGCTCCCAGGATGCTGTGGTCGTGGTAAAACTGGTTGAATTCCTTGGCCAGTTCATAAAGGAAATTGGCCACCAGGGAAGGATTCAAGGTACGGGAGGCCTCCTGCAGCACATCGGGAAATTCGTACATCATCCTCACCAATATTACCTCCTTTTCATTCATCTCTGCCAGCTCTCCTGATTTTTCGATGCTTTCCCCCTTTCGCATCACGCTTTTGATCCGGGCATAGGTGTACTGGATAAAGGGACCTGTGTTCCCGTTGAAATCCACCGATTCGCCTGGATTAAAGGTCATGTTCTTCTTGGGATCCACTTTCAGGATGAAATATTTCAGCGCTCCCATGCCCACCTGCTGGTAAATCTGCCTCTTCTCGGTCTCACCGTAATCCCCAAGCTTACCCAGTTCTTCGGACATCTGTCTGGCGGTAATTTCCATCTCGTCCATCAGGTCATCCGCATCCACCACCGTACCTTCCCGGGATTTCATTTTTCCCTCCGGAAGTTCCACCATGCCGTAGGAGAGATGATAGAGCTTGTCGGCCCACTGATAGCCCAGTTTCTTTAATACCATGGCCAGCACCTGAAAGTGGTAGTTCTGTTCGTTTCCCACCACATAAATGTGGGAGGAAAACCCCGATTCTTCATGCCTTTGATGGGCCGTTCCAATGTCCTGGGTCATGTAGACCGATGTTCCATCTGAACGCAACAGGAGTTTATGATCCAGGCCCTGATCCTCCAAATCGGCCCAGATCGATCCATCCTCTTTCTGGTACAATACTCCCTCGCTAAGCCCTTTCAGCACCAGTTCCCTTCCCAATTGATAGGTCTGGGATTCATAATAGGTTTTATCAAAGGAGATCCCCATCCGGCGATAGGTGCTTTCAAATCCCTCATAGACCCATCCGTTCATGGTATTCCAGAGTGCACGTACCTCCGTATCGCCGGCTTCCCATAACCTGAGCATCTCGCGTGCCTCCTGCAAAACGGGGGCATTGGCCTCTGCGTCTTTTTTGTCTAAACCCTCTTCCACCAGCTTCTGCACTTCGGATTTGTACATTTGGTCATAGCGCACATAGTATTCCCCCACCAGGTGATCCCCTTTCTTGCCTGTGGATTCAGGCGTTTCCCCATGACCCTCCCTTTTCCAGGCCAGCATGGACTTACATATGTGGATGCCTCGATCGTTCACCAGGTTGACTTTCTGCACCCTGTGTCCCGTTGCCTCAAGAATCCGTGAAACGGAATGGCCCAGCAAATTATTGCGGATGTGCCCCAGGTGCAGGGGTTTGTTGGTGTTGGGAGAAGAAAATTCGATCATGACCAGTGGCGATTTTTCGTTTACCGTCAAATAGCCATATTGCGCTGTATCCAATTCCTCAAGAAGGAAATCTGCCCAGTAGTCCTGTGACACCTCCAGGTTCAGGAATCCCTTGATCACATTAAATTCAGACAAGTGATCGGCATGGTCCACCAGGTAGCGGCCCAGTGCATTTCCGGTATCCCCGGGATTAAGTTTTGAATATCGCAGGAGGGGAAAAACCACCACCGTAAAATCGCCGGCAAACTCCCGCCTGGTCTTCTGGATCTGAATTTGTTCCGGCGCAGGCGGATCTCCCCACATCTCCCTGATGGCATCCACCACCAGCAGCCTGATTAACTGATCAATTTTCTGCATTTCCGTTTTCTGAAATGCAAAGATAAAAAATGAATGCTAACAATACGAGGCAAGTCCCCCGTCAGGCATGAACCCCGTTAAATACCATGTATTTCTTGTGGACCCTGAGTTCCTTCAGGTACAACCTGACCAGGATGGCCAGGGTGATCCTGAGCAGCACGAAGGAACCCCAGCTTCTGTTTTCCCTGGGGATCCAGCTTCTATGCCCCTCATAGCCTTTTACAATTTCCGGGGTAATATCGCGGGTGCTCAGATAATTCAACTGGTTCTCCTCTGCATAATCGTGGTAGTCATTTTCATTGGTGTGGTGCAGCAACATGGTCTTTTTCCACCACCAGAGCGATCTTCCGGGGTCCTCCTTCCTGCGAAGAATATCTGCCACCAAAAATTTGCCTTCCGGTTTTAAGACCCGCTTGATCTGCTGGAAAAAGGCATTTTTATCGGGATAATGCAGGGCACTTTCGATGCAGATCAACACATCGACCGAAGAGTCCTCAATATTTTCCAGCTTTTGTGCATCGTCATGAATAAAACGTGTCCTCGGGCTTCCCATACTTTCATTGGCAATTTCCAGGTTTTCCTCATTCAGATCGATCCCGATGATATCCACTGAATCATTCAGGGTGGAAATATACTTGCAGTTGGCCCCGTTCCCGCAACCTACCTCCAGCAAAACCTGATCCGACAGATCGCCGAGATGTTCCAGACAATGATCCACCAGGTTGTATTGTCGCTGAATAAAAGATTCTTCTTCCTGCATAAAATAAGGGAAATGCAACATCAATTCCCTGCCGTAGACGGTTCTGTACAGATCGTTCAATAACCTGTAATAACGTTTGAATGAGCCAGCGCCCTGAAGATAGCGGAATACTTTCATGGAGTAAAAATTTTTGACAAAGTAAAGATATTTCTGACAACACAGAGATATTTGGGACGATGTGAAGGTATTTGGGACGAAGTTAAGTGAAGACAATGTATGGTGGGAAAAAAAGATCCCCCTGCGGGCGCAGAGGGACCTTAAAACTAAACTAACCCTAAAACTAAATCTATGAAAAGAAATGTAGAATTAAAGAACGCGATTATCTATTTGACAATCAATAAACTTTCTACAATTATTTAACGTGAAAATTATTATTTTGTTTCATTAAAATGTAAAAAAACATATTAAAAAATGTTAATATCTTTCCTGTATGTTACGCAGTGACCCCTTGTAATGACCCTGAAGTCCCCCATGGCCTCACCCTTTCTTCATATCGTGGCTTTCAATATCCCCTATCCTCCTGACTATGGGGGAGTCATAGATGTATACTACAAAATACAAGCACTCGCCGGGGCGGGAATCCGGATCATACTCCACTGTTTTGAATACGGACGCCAACATTCCAAAGAACTGGAGGATCTGTGCTTCAAGGTACATTACTATCCGCGAAAATCAGGACTTAAGTACCATTTGTCATCCGATCCTTACATAGTCAGTACCAGAAATTCAAAATCCATGCCAGAGCACATGTTAAGAGATTCGTTTCCTGTGCTTTTTGAAGGATTGCATACCACGGGAATGCTTGCCCCCTGTGTTAAGGCAGGGAAAACCACCCTGGTCAGGGCCCACAATATTGAGCATCAGTACTATCGTGCCCTGTCCCGAAGCGAAAGGAATCCATGGGCCAAGCTGTTTCTCCGGATGGAAGCCAGGAGATTACAGAGATATGAGCAGGTCTTGAAGCAAGCCGATTACATCCTTGGGATTGCCAAACACGAGACTGCCTATTTCGAAAAACGCTATGAAAACGCCCTGTTTGTACCTCCTTTCCACCGCTTTAAGGAGCCATGTTCACGGGAAGGTTCCGGGCATACCATTCTTTTTCATGGCCACCTGGGAATCTCTGAAAACTCCGAGACCTTCCTCTCACTGGCCAGGCATACCCTGGGGCGTTTGCCCTATGATGTTGTGGTGGCTGGCAAAAATCCCTCCGCCAGATTTCAAAAGAAGCTTTCGGGCTATGAAAACATCAGGCTGGTGGCCAATCCTGGCGATACCGAATTGGAGGAACTCATCGCCGAGGCCCACATCAACCTCCTGTTTACAAGCCAGTCCACGGGCATCAAACTCAAACTACTGCATGCCCTGTTTGCGGGCAGGCACTGCGTGGTGAATCCTGCCATGGTGGAGGGAACCGGTCTTGGCAAGCTGTGCACCGTGGCTGACTCTTCAGAATCCCTGGAAGCACATTTACACAGACTGATGAACCAGCCTTTCACCCCCGCGGAGATCCAGGAAAGAAAAAAGGCCCTGAAGCGCTACTTCAACAGGGCCAGTGCAGAAATCATTTTGAGGATCATAACTTAGCCTTCCCCGGGAGGAGGCCTGTCCATCCGATCGGGGCGGTCAAGGATGGAAAAGATCAGCACGATCACGGCAGCAGCTGCCATGATCACCAGCAAAGATTTGAACATGCGGGCAATCAGGTATTCGATGTCGATCACCTCCCAGATACCCAGGATGGCAACCACAGAAAAAAGCAGCACAAGTGCCGACAGTGTATAAGCAATGATTCTTTTCACTTTCATGGCGGTGTCTTTGGTTAAGGTGTCAAATTACTGAATTATTTACCCCGAATCAAGAATTGCGCCAGCTTATAGAGGCTGTTAAAGCTGACAGAAGCATCCTTCTGCTGCAGGTTCCACCGATACCCTGATCCATCGCCTTCCAACAGAATGTGCAGTCCGCCCTGTTCTTCCACCGTGTAGCCCAGTCTCTCCAGGGCATTGACTGTCCAGGAATATCCCCTGTCCCTGGGGCCTTCCAGACGCACTGTGCCCCGGCTGGTCCCTTTAACCAGAAACCTGCGCGCAGGTTCATCATAGCGGATCCCGGAGGATGAAAACAGTTCATCGAAGAGGCCCGAAAGACCCAGATCCTCGGGGGCTCCCTCATGGATCCTCCCCCCGTGAATGACCCACATCTTGTCGGCATACTGCATTGCCGTTTCCAGGTCATGGGTGGAATAAACCATGGATTTTCCCCCATCCCTGAAACGACTCAGGAGCCTGATCAGATCATGGGTATTGGGAATATCCAGGAATGCAGTGGGTTCGTCCAGCACCATCAGTCGGGTATCCTGAACGAATGCCCTGGCAATCATGGCCCTTTGTCTTTCCCCATCGCTCAATTGATCCAGTTTGCGCCTGGCAAATGAAAGCAGGCGGACCTCTTCCAGGGCCTGGTGCACCATGGCACGGTCTGCCTGACCCAAACGTCCCATCCAGCCCGTATAGGGCAATCTTCCCAGGGCCACCAGCTCTTCCACACTCAGGGTCGGAAGCTGGGTAAGCTGGGAGGACACAAAACTCACCAGGCGGGCCCTGGCAGAAAGCCCATGGTCGTCGACGGGCGTCCCTGCCAGTTTGCAGGTCCCGCCCAGGGAAGACAAGAGGCCGATCATTGTTTTCAGGAGTGTGCTTTTCCCAGTGCCATTCCTGCCAATCAGGGCCACCATTTCGCCGGGTCCTGCGCTCAGGTTGATGTCCTTCAGCAGCGCCTCTTCCGGATGATACCCGATGGACAGGTTCTCCAGGGAGATGATATGGTCCTTTCCCGGTCGATCCATCATAGCGCCCGGGCTTTTCTGTTCAGAATGACCAGCCAGATGACCACTGGGATCCCTATGAGGGAAGTGACTGCGTTGATGGGCAGAATTCGTTCCGTGCCCGGGAGTTGGGAGACCACATCGCTGAGTACCATCACCACCATCCCCGTCACCATGGTGGCCGGCATCAGAATCCTGTGGTCG
>CBDTYO010000232.1:0-6832 GCA_965364615.1 uncultured Bacteroidia bacterium | reverse complement strand
AAAGCCTTCGTGCCACCAGCCACGGGGAAGGATCTTTGTCCCGGTGCAGTAGTATCTCAAGCATGCCCGGAATTTCCTCCCTGGCCACCACCGGAAACAGGGGCAGTTCATAAAGGGAAGCATCCGGCCCGAAACCGGCCTTGCCGGCTTCCAGGTTCCGCTCCTTCATCCATTGGCCCAGGGGCTGATTTATCCAAAGTTCACCCTCCTCCAGGCTGCCTTGGAAGGGGTCATGAAACCCATAACATCGGATGCCATAGGTATCAAGACCCAGGGGAAGCAGGTCAAGACAGAGATAAGCTGGCAAACTCAGTTCCCAGCGGTTTTCGGGGATGCCTGTGAGAATGTGGTGGTGGCTGAGCTTCCAGGTATCTGGAATGTGGCTGTTCTCGATCCACAGGTGGTGGTGCTCACTGCCGAATTGAATGCGAACATCCGCATTTTGTTGAAAGATGGAAGGATGGTGGTCCGATTCACGCGCAAACTTCAAACGTTGATCCGTGACCCGGTTTTGCAGCCGGAGTGTGGATTCTACCAGGTCTGCATTGCTTCCAAAATGGTAGAACTCTCCCTCATGCAGGGGCACCAGCTTCACCGACAGATCCGAAAGATCCGGGTCCCCGGAATGGGCCTCCTTTCCGAATGCGGTAAGCATATCGCTGTACAAATCGTAATACCTTGGGCCGGGACCGGAGAAAGATTGTTTTTTTTCATTCCAGCCCGTTTTCTTGAGCAGCTTCAGGGTGCTTTTGGCATTCATCATCACGATCCCTGAATCCATCAGGTAATAGTACTCCTGGGCATACTCCCTCAGTTCTTCCATGGAAGGTTTTTGCCTGACAAAAGACAGCTGGTCCTGGTGCTCGCGCCGGCTGAAAAATACCCCATGTTTTGAAGCGACAGCATCATCCACCCAGATCCCAAAGAGCAGGACATCGGCTTTGGGAAGGTTTTGAAAGCGGTCCGAGGAAATGAACATTACATCCCCGCTTCCGATCAGAAGCGAATAGTCCTCCGGCGCATTCTCCAGGATCCTTTCATAAAAACCGGATTGAAAATCCAGCAGTTTCTGATCCAGGTGCTGGCCTTTGGACCAACGAAACACGGGCATGGGCAGCAGCGATTTCCCGCAGGGTGCATAGGCTGGCAACCTGCGGCTCTCTCCTCCGGAATGGATCACCAGGCGCCGACCCGATTCCAGCCAGGACCTGAAAGGACCCTGAAAGCCTGATTTTTGATAGGCCGACCAGAGGATGTGTGCCGTACCGCCCCCCGAACCTATTTTTTGCCCCGCCGGATCTGAATCACAAAACCAGGCATCAGGATCCCGTTTCTCCAATTCGTGAAAAAGCGGAGACATGCAGGCAGGCAGGCTAAGCAGCTTATGGATGCTCATATTTATTCGTGCAGGATGGGCGTCAGTACAATGTTCCGGTAACTCACCTTCCCATGGTCACCCTGCAGCAAGATCGGCCCGGGAGAGAACTGATCGGAGGTCAAGGCACCCCCGGTCACTCCTTTTACCGGCTGATTATCAATAATTTTCTTTCCATTCAGCTTCACGGTGACATGTCTTTGGAAGAGGGTAATATCCATTTTTTGCCATTCACCTGCCGGCTTTTCCGCAGCTTCCGAAGGGGTGATCCTGCTGTACAGGGCCCCCATGTTATGAGAGTCCAGGTCCCTGCCGTAGCTATCCATCACCTGGATTTCATAAATTCCGCGCAGGTATATGCCGCTGTTGCTGCCCTTGGGAACATTGACCTCCAGTTTCAGGTTAAAATCCTCAAAGGTGTCCTTGGTGCACAGGTTTCCATAGGGAATATGTCCCTCCCCTTCTTTCTGTACGGGGTTGTTGACCATGACTCCGTCGATGGCCTTCCATCCGCTGACCACTCCCTCGCCTGCCAGCTCCCAGTTATCCAGGTCCCGGCCATTAAACAGCTCAATGGCCTCCCCGTACATGGATTTTTTAAGTTTTGGAGGCTCTGTCTCCGGTGGGATTCTCTTGCCCGAAAAGGAGACAGTCTCCACACCAATCCCATTTCTTTGAGGGAAATTAGCTTTTCCCTCAATCCGGTCCGCTCCTGATTTGTGTATTTCGAACCAGTACACCGGATGAATCTTCCGTGAAGTTCCATCGGACTTGCTCCTGTTTACATCCCGCCCACGCACCAGCAGGAGTTGATCGCCGGCGATCATGGCATATTCGACGGCCTCTACGCTGCCCCATCTCCACAGTAAGTGCGCATCCAGGAAGGACTCTTCCTGAACAAGCTCAAGCCAGCCTGCCTTGTTATTCTCATAGTCCAGGGTCAGGGCCCACATACCCAGAAACGGCTCTGCGGTTTCCTGCTGTGCCATGGAAGGGAAAGAAAAACCGCCCAGGGCAATCATGAGCCATGCGGTGATAAGATTTTTCATTTTCATTGGTTTAAAATAAAAGTTAGGTGTTTCAGATGAGCTTCCAGCTATAAAGATATAAGCTTTTCACAGACTCCTGATGCACGCGCCCAAGTTTCGGGGAACTGGCAGGATGTGGATAAGTTGCGTCGCAGACCATGCTTATTTGTACTAATATTATTACAAGTTAGGCTCGCTGTCCATCAGACACAAATTAAGATGCAACGAAGATCATTTATAAAAACCTCCTCGGCCGCCTTCCTGGGAGCCGGCACCCTGGGCAGACCCCCTGAAGAAAAAAGGATCCTGGAAACCTATTGCCCCACGCTATCGTTGAATGCATACAGTTTCAACCAGGCGCTGCGGGATGGCGAAATGAGCCTGGAACAGTTGTTTCAGTTTGCTGCGGAGACCGGTTTTGCCGCAGTGGATCTGACTGCCTACTATATTCCGGGTTATCCACTCCCTCCCTCCGATGACCTGCTGTATGAGATCAAAAGAAAGGCCTTCAGAAAGGGAATTTCATTCTCGGGTACCGGGGTCAGGAATGATTTCACTGTTTCAGATCCGGAGGAACTGGACCAGGAGATAGAGCATGTCAAGGAATGGATCATTGCTGCCTCCAAGCTGGGGGCCCCCAATATCAGGGTCTTTGATGGAAAATCCACAGCAGGAGGCCGGGCGGCAGATCCCATCCGAAAACAGGTGGTGGATGCCTTTCGGGAATGTGCCGTGTTTGGTTCCAAGTACGGCGTCAATGTGGCCTTTCAGAACCACCACGATTTCACGGTCGATACTGCAGATATCATCGATATCATCAAGCGGGTCGATTTTGAATGGTTCGGCCTGATGCTCGACACAGGCAGTGTATCCGGAGCGGATCCCTACCTTGAAATTGAGAAACTCATCCCCTATGCCGTATCCTGGCAGGTGAAAGAAGAGGTACGAACGGGCGATGGGACCAAGGCGGTCGATTTCCCCAGGCTGATGTCTCTCATACACAAGGGCCGATACCAGGGTTTCCTGCCCCTGGAGACCCTGGGTGAAGGAGATCCGAAAGAAAAGGTGCAGCATCTTTTCCGGGAGGTCAGCAAATACCTCTAGGAATGTATTCTAATCAGGTGTAATCCACCCTTGGGTCAGTTCTGGTCTGTGCCACTGGCGATGGGTATTGGAGGCCGGCTCGTTTCTTACAGGTTTGCGGTCTTTTTCCTCCAGCAGATCCGTGTGTTCGGCCATTTCATGCCAGCGAGCTGACAGTTCCCGGACCAGATCAGGATGCTGCTGTGCCAGGTCGTTTTGCTCAAATCGGTCTGAGACCATGTTGTAGAGTTCCCACTGACTGCCGTAGAAGGAAACCACCTTCCAATCCCCTTCTCTCAGGGCACGGCAGGAGCCAAAGCGGAAATAGAGCTCCTCGTGGCCTGTCCGCCCTTCCCCACTGAACAGGGGGACCAGGGACAGGCCCTGCAGGGGCTGCAGTCCTTCGCGCTCCGGGTATGTGGTCCCTGAAACTTCCAGGCAGGTGGCCATCACATCGATCAGGTGTCCGGGACTCCTTTCCCATTGTCCCTCGTTGGCGATATGCCCGGGCCAATGGACCACCAGCGGGGAAGAAATCCCTCCCTCATGCTGGGTCTGTTTGTAGTGTCGCAGGGGCGTATTGCCCACGGTGGCCCAGCTGGCATCGTACAGCAGGAAGGATCCTCCCTCCCAGGGCGGGATCTCCAGGTTCCTGCTTCGCTCAAAGGGACAGGCCCCGTTGTCGGAACAGATCATGATGAGGGTATTCTCCATCACGCCTTTCTCTTCCAGGAAATCTATCAGACGGCCCATGTTCTGATCCAGGCGGTCCACCATCCCGGCATACACGCTCATGCGAAAAGCCTCAAATTCCTGCTGTCCCGCTGAAAGGGAATCCCAGGGCTGCATATGTGCGGGCAGGGGAGGCAAGGCCTGTGGGGCTTCAAAGAGGCCCATCTCAAGCTGCCGGCGGTATCGCTCTTCCCTGATCCGGTCCCATCCAAGTGCATAGACATCCAGGTATTTTTCTATTTCTTCCCTGGGTGCCTGCAGGGGATAATGGGGCGCATTGAAGGCCACATAGTGAAAGAAGGGCTTTCCGCTCGAAAGGGCCTCTTCCAGAAACTCCAGGGAGTAGTCCACATTGGCATCGGTGGTGTAGAACTCCCCGTCAAAATCATACCAGGGCTCCCCGTTGTACCGAAAGGTGCTGTCGCCCTGAAAAAAATCGGTGGCCCCGCTCAGGTGTCCCCAGTAGCGCTGAAATCCCACATCGGTGGGCTGCCTGTAAAGGTGCCATTTCCCTGCCATGGAAGTAAAATAACCGGCCGAATCCAACACTTCCGCAATGGTGGTGGCCCTGCTCAGGCTTTCATCACCCGCCTGGGTACAGTACAGCCCGCTAAGCAGGGAAACCCGGGAAGAGTGGCACTTGGCCGTATTGTAGAATTGGGTGAAGCGCAAGCCGCTCTCGGCCAGCTCATCAATGTTCGGGGTTGAAATTTCACTCCCGTAACATCCAAAATCCGAAAATCCCAGGTCATCGACCATGACCAGAAGGATGTTGGGCCTGTCCCCGGAAGGGGCAGAACACGAGGCAAGCACCCAGGCCAGGCACAGAAAGCAAAGCCCGTAAACCACACCCTTTCTCATATCCTCACCGTTCTTTTTTCCACTGCTTCGTAATGATCCGCTTCCTGGTCCCAACGCTTCAATACCTTCCGGGCCGAATCGGGCACATAAGATTTTGCATAATCCTTGCCCTGGAAATCGATCACATTCTGCAGCGAGTCGAAGGTCATGATGGTCACAAACTCCACTTCTTTCTCCAGGTCCCTTCGGAACAGTTCCACGGAGTGGTAGCCTTCGATTTCCCTGGCCTCAATGCCGGGAAAAATTTCCCTGTGCAGAAGCTCCTGGTAGATGTCGGCATTTTCGGGTGTGGTCCACCCGTGCCAGATACGTTTTACAGACATGTTTACAATATTATGGTTTATACTATTTTCCTTACAGTTTCAATGCTCCCCAGCCCTCACGATAGCTTCTCCTGACAAACTGGTTGGCCTGCTCAAAATTGGTGATCCGCATATTGGGTCCATCCCACAGGTATTTGATATACCTTCCGGGAAAGACATAGGACTCCATTTCTCCGTACACCGGATCGTTGCGGGTAACCTTTTCCCTGATGTTGAAACTCCTTAACAGCAAATTGCCCATCAGCACGGTCTCTGTCAGGGGGCCTGCATAGCCCGGGAAGGGTGATTCGACGGTGGCATTTCCATAGCCTGCCAGGCAGGCATCGATCCATTGCCAGTAATGGCCATCCATCCCCCCTTCGATCCTGGGATATTTTTCAGGAACCTGGATCTCCTTGTTCCGGCTGAGGGGCAGCAACACCGGATTGCGTCCGCCCCAGCCGCAGCCTGCTTTCCCCTTGGTCCCGATAAAGAGGGTGGCTCCCTCGTAGTCCCCCACCCCTGGCCAATCGCCCAGGATCTCATTCATGTTCTGATCCGCATTCAGCTCCTCCGGAAATTCGGGGGTGATCCCCCCATCCATCCAGTACAGGTCCAGGTGCTTTCCATTCTTCAACTGATACTTGAACTTGATGGAACTGGCCACCGGTCCGCTTTCCGGATAAATGGCTTCTTCAAAGATGCCGCTGTAAACGGTGCTTGCACTGCCCGACACCTCGGTGGGATAGCCCAGTTCCAGTAATTTGAAAGGGGGTCCCATGATGTGGCAGCCCATGTCGCCCAGCGCCCCTGTGCCAAAACGCCACCATCCCCTCCAGTTGAAGGGAACCAGGTTTTCGATGTAGTCGGTTTCCTGGGCAGTGCCCAGCCACAGGTCCCAGTTGAGCTCTTTGGGCACGGGAGGTCTGGAGGAGGGCCAGGAAATTCCCTGGGGCCATACGGGCCTGTCGGTCCAGCAATATACCTTTTCGATCTCGCCCAGCACATCCGCTTCGATCCATTCCCTCAGGATCCGCATGCCGTCGCCCGAATTGCCCTGATCGCCCATCTGGGTCACCACCTGGTACTTTTCAGCAGCCTCAGTCAGGATCCGCGCCTCATAAATATCATGGGTAAGCGGTTTTTGGAGGTACAGGTGTTTCTTCAGCTGCATGGCGGCCAGTCCCACTACGGCATGGTTGTGGTCGGGGATGGCCACAGTGACCGCATCGAAGTTCTTGTGTTCCCTGTCGAACATTTCCCTCCAGTCGTGGTAGTAGGGGGCCCGGGGGAACCTTTTTCGCGTGCGGGCCGACTGCCTGTCGTCCACATCGCACAGGGCGCATATGACTGAGTTTTTCCGGGGGGTGCTTGCATGCCGGTCTATATCGTATGCCGCCTTTCCGCCGAATCACACCGCAGCAATGTACAGCTTATCGCTGGGGACCACA
>CBDTYO010000231.1:0-6842 GCA_965364615.1 uncultured Bacteroidia bacterium | reverse complement strand
GGCGTCCAACGAGTACTTCAGGTCCATCCGGCCTGCCCGTTTTCCCCACCGGATCATCACCCCGGTCTTCAAGGAAGCGGACGGAACAGGATACAGGAACGTTACCATTTATGCCAAGAAGGCCCGGGGAATGATGCTGCGCTTCTTTATCCAAAACAGGATCAGTGAGGCGGAATACCTGAAGGCTTTTGACGAAGAGGGGTACCTGTTCCACAGCGATCTTTCCACCCCGGATCAGTGGGTCTTCTGCCGGTAAGCCGGCCAGGCTCCTAGGGGAAAGGATAAAATTCCCTGGCCTCGTCAAAAAAGGCCACGATATTTTCGGCTGGAGTCCCAGCCTGGATAAAATGGGAAGGACCGCACAGGTAGCCGCCGTTTTTGCCCAGTATGGAGATCAGCCTCCTGGTTTCCTGCCTGACCTCATCCCTTGTTCCAAAGGGCAGCACTTTTTGCACGCACATGCCCCCTTCAAAACACAGAAAATCACCATAGCGGTCCTTCAGCTGCTGAGGATCCATTCGGGCCGCACTGAACTGCAGGGCCTGCAGCACATCTATCCCCATGTCTAATAGACCGGGCACGGCTTCCGATACGGCGCCATCGGTATGATAGATGACCCGGGCACCCATGTCATGGATCATTTCATTGATCCTCCTATGGTAGGGTTTGATGAATTCCTCCCACATGTCGAGTGACAGTAACAGTCCATCCTGGTGCCCTATATCATCGGCTGTAAATACCATATCGATCTGTCCGCGGCATCGCTTCAGGATCTCATAAAAATAAGAGGTGAAAAAGGTGGTCACCCGGTCCATGATCCAGTGAATCAGATCGGGCCGGAGCATCATATCCTCAAAAGCCTGTTCGAGGCCCCGCATATACCAGGATGTTTCAAAGAGGTTGGCATTGGCCAGTACAATGGCCTGATCGCTGTTTTTGCGAAGGTGCCGGATCTCCGCTACCCTTCCCTCCACATCCATGTCCCTGAGCCTGGGAAAGGCATGCTGCCGGATTTCCTGCAGGGTGTGTTTTTCCCGGAGAGGGTAATGGACAATTTCGCTGTAGCTGTCCGCACCGTAAGAGATCTCCTTCCGGCCCACCCCCCACATGTCCAGCTCCCGGTTGAAATCGCCCGTGACCCAGACCTCGGCCACATCCAGGAAGGAGTCTATAAAGCCTTGCGCATCAATTCCCCTGTTTTGTTGCAAAAAGGCATCCAGGGCGCGCATGGCCGGGCGATTGATCCCTCCACACACCATGGCAATGGGGATGCGGTCCGTTTCGCGGTGATCCAGTGCAGCCAGCACACGTTCTCTTGGAGTCATCTCAGCCATATAAATTCAAAGAGAGAAAAGTATTCATGTATGGACAATCTAGCAGAAATAGTTGAGAACATAATGGGGGATTGACTGTTTATCTTATCTAAAGGTTGAATACAAAAAAAATACAAGATATGAACTGGACATTAGAAAATATGCCCGATCTGAGTGGCAAAGCGATCATAGTAACAGGCGGTAACAGCGGACTGGGTTACGAGTCGGTCAAAGCCTTTGCAGCCAAAGGGGCCTGGGTGGTTCTGGCCAGCCGGTCGGCGGAAAAGGGCGAAGAGGCAAAATCTGACATATTGAAGACCGTTCCGGACGGAAAGATCACGGTCATGGAGCTGGACCTGGGCGACCTGGAATCGGTGAAGAGCTTTGCAGCTGACTACCGGAAAAACCATCAGAAACTGGACGTCCTTCTAAACAATGCCGGGATCATGATGACTCCTTATTTCACCACCAAGGATGGTTTTGAAGGACAATTCGGGATCAACCACCTGGGGCATTTTGCCCTCACCGGTCTGCTGATGGATATGTTGCTGGCCACCCCGGGCTCAAGAATTGTGAATGTGAGCAGCGGCGCACACAAAAACGGCACGATGGACTTTGATAACCTGCAGTGGGAAAATGGCAAAGATTATAAGCCCATGAAAGCCTATGGCCGCTCAAAACTCTCCAACTTGCTGTTTACCTATGAGTTGCAAAGAAAGCTCGAAGCAGCCGGAAAGGCTACAATCGCTGCAGCAGCCCATCCAGGTATAGCTACCACCAACCTTGCCCGCCACCTAGAGGGCAAGTTTCTCTTCAAGATCCTGACCCCCCTGTTCAAAACGATGGCTCAGGACCAGGCCATGGGGGCGCTGCCCCAGATCAGGGCATCCGCAGATCCTGAAGTGAAAGGAGGACAGTATTATGGACCGGATGGCAAAGGAGAGCGCAAGGGCTATCCGGTGGTGGTGCCTTCCAATGAGGCTTCGCACAATCTCCAGGATGCTGCCCGCCTGTGGGAAGAATCAGAAAAACTGACCGGAGTGACCATGGCCATTTAAGGCTTTTTTCAAGGCTCTGTTTTTACGGGATAGTCCTCGGTATGAAAGACGATCAGATCTTCCTTGAATGATTCGACCAGCTCCTCGTATCTTTCTTTGATTTTGATGGCCTCCACCACATTGTTGGTATCAAAGTACTGGATCCAACCGTCTTTCCAGTCCACGTTGTTTTGCTGGCGGAGCTCATAATAGGATTTGATCTTCTCGTCCTGTTCCCAGCCCGACATGGATACAAAGCACAACTTCTTGAAAGCATCGTACTTCTGGGCCAATCCTTCAGAAAACAGGGAGGCATAGACATTCATGTCCTTGTCCAGTTCCTTTTTTGTCCGCAAAACAGCCAGGGGAGACAGCTCGTTCCAATTTCCGATATAGCAAAAGAAACAATAGATATCGTTGATCTTGGGAACCATCTTGTCGTAGATCTCTATCCGCTTTTCGACGATTTTCTCATTGGACCATTGCTTTTTGCTCAGTCGTTTCAGGCTCCTGCCAAACCGGAAGGCCAGGATCCCCACAATGACAGGCGTTACAACAGCCAGGATCATGGTGGCCGCAGCCAGGCTTCTCCACAGGGGATCAGAGGGTTGAATGTCAGCTATACTCATGTGTACTTCGGTTTACTGGATTTCCAGGATATTCATGGGTTAAAACATATGCCCCGTATACCCTGATACGTAGCAAAAACCTTTGGGTTTGTTTTTTATCATGTTCCGCCGCGCTGACCAAATCCTACGGGCTGTCTGTAAGAGACCCCGTATATGATTTGTGCCCTTCATGCCCTATATTTACCGAAGAGAATTCAGACCTCCGCAAATCCAACATACATGTCCAATTCCTGGTTCCGTTTCAAGCAGTTTACGATCCGACAGGAGCATGCAGCCATGAAGGTGGGCACCGATGGTGTGCTCCTGGGTGCCTGGGCTTCGGCTCCGCCACCTGGCAGCCGGGTCCTTGACATTGGAACCGGGACAGGACTGATAGCCCTGATGGCAGCCCAGCGCACGGAGAGGTCACGGGTGGATGGCCTGGAAATAGATCCATCCGCTGCCAGGCAGGCCAGGGAGAATTTTCAGCAGTCCCCCTGGAAGGACACCCTTTCCTGTATCCAGGCTTCCTTGCAGGACTACTCCTCACGGAACAAGGACCTGTATGACCTGATCATTTGCAATCCGCCTTTTTTTTCCGCGTCCACCCCTGGCCCGTCTCCTGAAAAAAATCTGGCACGGCACGACGCCAGCCTCAGCCTGGAAGATCTTATGAGCGGCTCCGTGGCGCTGATGAAAAAAACGGGCATGTTCAGCCTGATCCTGCCGGTTCAGAAGGAGGCCAGGGCCCTGGAACTGGTCAGGGAACATCAGCTGTACTGCAAACGCATAACCCGCGTAAGGCCTTCCCCTGGAAAGTCCATCCACCGGGTTTTGCTGGAGTTTTCCCGGGCAGGGGGGAAATGCCGTGAGGATGAACTGACCATCGAAACCGGGAAAAGGCATTGCTATACCGATGCCTATCAAAAACTTACGGGGGATTTTTATCTTTACCGGACTCCATAATATCTTTGGTGATATGAACCCAGGAAAGGGGAACCAATGAATAAATATGTACTATGGCTGATTCTGGCCCTGTGTTCCGGCCAGATATGCAGGGGACAGAACTTCGTCCCCTATTATGGCCAGATCGTGGACCAGTGTTCCTACGATACCCTTCTGAACAATCTGCAGATATTTGAAGCCAGCGGGGTCAAGGAACTGGGGTCTTTTGCCCTGACCAAAACGAAAACCTGGATCATGGCTAAATATGCAAGTTTTGGCTACACGGATATCCGGGAAGATCCTTTTACATATGCAGGGTATCAGACCTCCAATATCATCGTAACAAAAACAGGTCAGGTATATCCAAACCAATACATCATCATTGATGCTCACTACGATACAAGAACTGGCCCGGGGGCCAATGACAATGGAAGCGGTACCGTGGCATTGCTGGAAATAGCGCGGCTTCTGAAAGAGGTTCATACTGAATACTCCCTTATATTCATCCATTTTAGTGCAGAAGAAATTGGGTTGGTGGGAAGCTGGCATTACGTGGAAAATGTGGCTCTCCCTGCGAACCTGGATATTAAATTGGTTTTCAATATTGATGCCATCGGGGGTGTGGACGGAATGATAAATAATACCATACTGTGTGAACGCGATGAAACCGGACCACCCTCCTCCAATAATGAGGCCTCGGCAAGCTACACGGAGGAGTTGGCAAATTGTGTGGGATTATATTCGGGCCTGGCTCCCGAAATATCCCATGCTTACGCTTCAGATTACATGCCATTTGAGTACCAGAATAAGGTCATTACAGGTCTGGCTGAGAAAAATACCTCCCCGTATTATCATACCTCAGAAGATGTCATCAGCCACCTGGACCTTCATTATTTGCACGAAGTTACCAGGGCCGCCATGGGCGCTTCACTTCATTTTTCGGGGGCTTTTGATGGCAGTGTGGGGCTGCCGGAAGCTCGTTTCCTGCAGCATGCCGTTGTTTACCCGAACCCGTTCCGTGATCATGTTTCCATCTACCTGGGCGAAATGCCTGCAGATATCAGAGTCAGGGTAAGAAATACCCTTGGCCAGTTGGTAGTGGACAGGAAATTTGAGTCAATGAATCACATGCGCCTCAACCTGGAGCTGCTGATACCAGGAATTTATATGCTGACACTGGAAACTCCTTCCGGACAGGCCAGAAGTCTGCTGATCGTGAAAGAGTAAAACCTATCCGGTGAAGCTGGTTCCGATGGCTGCTAGAATTTTCGGAGCACACGTACGTAAGTTGCAGCGTCCCTGCCATTGGTGAACCTGGCACCGGTGGTGAAACTGTAAAACCAGGCATTGACGCTGCTGACCTCAGACTTCCTCCAGCCCCTGGAGAAATCCGAATATCCACCGATCACTGCCCTGTTCAGGTACAGGAGATTCAGATCATACCTGGTGGGCAAAAACCAGTCACTTAATTCTTCTGGCTCATTGAGGGCATATACACGGACCTCACCGGCTTTTCCCTTCTTATCCCGGTCCATGGGTTGGGTCATAATATTACCTGCACCCACGCCGCCCCTGAAATCAATCGTATCGGCATGGATTCTGTGCTGTCTTTTCTTTCTTGCGGCATCCTCCACCACAGCGTGGATCAAACCGTGGCGCCCATCGTCAGTGACATGAAACACAATCCCGCCACCGTAACGTTCACCTATATAACGTTTGGTACCGGAAGGGGGGACTTCGTTTTCTATGCGGCTGGTCCCGACAATGGCCGAGTAGTTATCCCCACCCCTGGGATCAATTTCGGTTTTCAGGAAATAGGGACCTGTGGACCAATCCAGGTCGCTGATCCTGCCCGATACGGGGTTGCCCGATCCCAGATTAAAAGTCACAAGACCATAGGCATCCGTTTCAAAGGCATAGGTTTCTACGTACACCGGAGTCCCTTTTTTCGAACCCTCCAATACACTTACCCTCATTCCCACGGGAGTGCTTGAAAGCGCCTGATCCTGACCATCCCTGATCTCGGCCTGGTAAGTCATTGTCATGCTGGCTTGTCCAAATACGCTTGCAGTCAATAATACTGCTCCTAAAATTCCAATCACAGATTTCATCACAGTTTCATTATGGTGTTCGACTTTACTATGCATGCTCCATCTCCCGGGAACCGTCTCCAGGCCCCAGGAAATACACAGCGGAGGATATTTCACAGCGATACCAGGGTATCATGTGCAGATCCTGCTTTTTCAAAAAACGTTCGGTTGGGGTTCAAACTTTAAAACGCCAGGTACAATCCTGCGTTTTGGTCACATTCAGGGCTTGGATAATATATCTATAACAACGATGGCTGTCAATTGTTTTTTGCCTGGCGAAGACCACCCAAATCTTCTGATACCCTTTGGCACTTTCCGGTCCTTGGCATATCTTTACCAGGAAGGGACAAAGCCAGGAGTTTTGAAGTCGGTCAGAGCGCCCGCATATCAAACAAAGGGTAAATCCATAATTACCCTCAGGGGATTCATGGGATTCCTGCTGCTTCTGTGGCCACTGATGGGATTTTCGCAGGCAGACATGATAGTCTACGATGGGTTCAGCGGATTGGAGCAGGTAAGCATCCAGCATGATACGGCTGTGATCAGCAGCCTCATCCGACAAAGTCCGGCCGATCGGGCTGGCATCCGGGTGAACGATCGGGTCATCAGCATCAATGACTCTGTGGTTGCCGGCAGGGGGCTGAGCCAGAGAGGGATCCGGTCCTTGTTGCTTGATGCTTCGGACAAACCCCTTACACTGAAGATCCAACGAAGGGGGGAAGCAACGCTGCTTTCTTTCACGCTGCAAAGAGATCCCTACCTCTACCAGATCGATGAGCATGCCTTTATGTACCTGGTGGATCCGTTGGAGTCATGGGAGTTCAAGGACCTGCAGGCGCGATTCCCCAA
>CBDTYO010000230.1:0-6857 GCA_965364615.1 uncultured Bacteroidia bacterium | reverse complement strand
GGAAGGAAGTTCAAAGGGAAGCTTGCCCCCGGGGATCCTCTTCCCGAACAAAACATCAGAAAGCACCGCATCCGAGGTGCCGAAGTCGGCCAGCAATGCCCCGCACATCTCATTCACTTCGGTCAGCACAGTGGGACGTTCCAGGTGGGCCACAACCACCATGGGCTTCTGGTCTGCCAGCAAAGAAATCTCAGCAAGCTCGTCTTCATTGTACCAAAGCCTCCCCATGTGAAAGAACCTTTCCAGCATGCTGTTTCCAGGCGGATCGTCCCAGGGAGTGGAGATTCTCTTGATCACCACATCTGCCTCAGATATATCTTTTACCACAGTTCCATGGGCTTCAAGGGCATCCAATCGGGACATTCCTTCCACATATACCCTGGTTCCTTCCCGAAGAGGAAGCAGCCCATCGTTCTTCAGCACCACCATGGATTGTGCCTGGGCTTCCCGCCCCTTCTCCATGAAAGTTTCATTTCCCGCTATCCTGGCGGCTTCTGCTTCATCCACATAGGGATCATCGAACAAACCCAGGATGAACTTATCCCTTAGTATCCGGCGAACCGATGTATCGATCCTGTCTTCTGACAACTGGCCATCCTCCACCAGTTCCACGATCAATTCGGGTACAAACTCTCCCCCGAACTGGTCGCATCCTGCGTCCAGGGCCTTCTTGATGCGTTGTTTGGGGGTCATGTCTTCCACACCCCAGGCACGTGCCTCGCCCATTCTTCCGTCAGAAATGATGCCCCAGTCGGTGCAGACCACTCCTTCAAAACCCAGGGAATCGCGCAGCAGATCCGTGATGATCTCCCTGTTAAATGCAAAGCCAACATCTTCACTGGTCTGTCCCCTGGGGATGCCATAATAAGGCATGATCTGTGCCGTTTTTGCCACGAAAGCTCCTTCCGTAAAGGGTATCAGGTGGTAATCAAAATTATCGCCGGGATAAACCTGGTCCTTGCCATAGGCAAAATGGGGATCGTCCCCATCCAGTTGGGGTCCTCCTCCCGAAAAATGTTTGCTCATGCACGCCACTCCCTGGTCATCCAGAGAATCGCCCTGGAAGCCCAGCACATAGGCTTTGGTCATGGCAGCCGAAAGAAGGGCATCCTCACCAAAGGTGCCATTGACACGTATCCACCGGGGTTCAGTGGCCAGATCGGCCATGGGATGAAGGGCCACGGTGATACCCACGGAGCGGTATTCCTGACGCGCCATATCTCCAAATTCACGCACCAGGCTGGTATCCCTGGTGGCCGCCAGACCCAGCGGAGTGGGCCATTGAGAAAAGGTAGGAGTGAAAATGGCGGCGCCGGGGTTGTTCTCAGCCCCATGTCTCGGATCGGATCCAATGGTGATGGGAATGCCCAGGCGCATGCGTTCCGCAATCTTCTGGATATGGTTGTTGTACCTTGCCATCACCTCCGGATCATAGGAGTTAATGATATTGAAACTGTTCATTTTTTTGGTGACAAGCATCTCGGAAGCAGGCGGCAACATGACCGCCAGGATCATATCAAATGGATCCCTGGACAATTTGGGCTTGTCGTAGGGTTGCCCTTCGGAAGTCATTCCAATCATGGACATAAACATGCAGCCTGCCTTTTCTTCCAGGGTCATTTGCTGCAGGAGGTCCTCCACCCTTTGCTCCAAATCCACCCGCTTGTCCTCATAGGGATCCAGGCTTCCGTTTTTATTCAGATCACGGAAAGACGTTCCATCCACACGAAGGCTCGGAGCTTCTTCTCCCAACCGGGCATAGAGCTCCCTGGCGGCTTTGCCCCTGGATGCGGAGATCAGCACAAAGGCGATCATTACCAGGGCGATCAGGGATCCAACGATGATGCCAAGAATCTTCAGTACTTTCTTCATTTTTTACTTTTTCTTACCTTCCAAAGGTAGTTTGTAAATCTATTGTGTGCAAGTTACACATTAATTTGATATATTTGGGGGATGGCTACGAAAGAGAATATCCCCTACAAACTGGATGATCCTTCCTCCTACCTTCCCGGCGTATCCATTGATTGCGTGATCATCGGTTATGACCTGAAGGAACTGAACATTTTGCTGCTGAAGCTGAAAGGAAGCGAACACTGGTCGTTGCCCGGGGGTTTTGTCTACCTGGACGAGGATATGGACCAGGCAGCTTCCAGGATCCTGGAAGAACGGACAGGGATCAGGCTGCCCTACCTGAAGCAGTTCCATACGTTCGGAGATCTGAACCGCAGGGACAATGCTCCTTTCATTGCAGGGAATTCCGTATTGGCCAAACATTTTGAAAAGATGCTTCCCCTGTTGGAACACCGTTTTATCAGCACGGGATATCTCTCGCTGGTGAACATGCACAGCAGTGCCCCTGCCCCTGATGCTTGGAGTGAATCCTGCGCATGGACCCCCCTGGATGACCTTCCTCGTCTGATTTATGACCACAATCACATCGTGGAAAAAGCCCTGGAACAGATTCGCCACCAGATTAATTACCTGCCCGTAGGCATCTCTCTGCTGCCTGAGAAATTCACCATGAAAGAATACCAGGTGCTTTACGAGAAGATCCTGCAGAAGAAACTGGACCGGGCCAATTTCCAGAAGAAGATGCTGAAACTGGGATTCCTGGACCGCCATGAGAAACAGCTTACCGGCGGGGCCCACAAAGCACCCTTCCTCTACGCCTTCAACGAAACAAAATACCAGGAATTGCTTGAGAAGGGAATCGGGTATTTGAGCTAAACCCATGGAATTAGAGATCAAAGCGCTGTCGCCTGATCTGAAAGAGGATTACCTGTCCTTTTTTGAAAGGGTTCCCTTCGAGGAACATCCCCATTGGGCGGATTGCTATTGCTATTCCTATCATTTCACCGGAAAGGCAGAGGAATGGCAAAAAGACAAAAACCGTGCCTGTGCAGCCTCCATGATAGAAAAGGGCAGCATGAAAGGCTACCTGGCTTATGACAAGGGCTTGCCGGTGGGATGGTGCAATGCGAACAACCGGCAGAACTTTCAGTTGCTTACCCAGAGCTTCGACCTGGTGGATCCGGGCCATGCCCAAATCTGCTCCATTGTCTGTTTCCTGGTTCACCCCGATTACAGGCGGCATGGGATGTTAAAGCACTTGCTGGACCGAATTATCAAAGACTACACGGCCCTGGGATATGAATACATTGAAGCCTATCCCCGAATCGGGAACCTATCCGCTGAAAATCTCTACCGGGGGCCCCTGCATCTCTATGAAAGAATGGGTTTTGCAAGGATCAAGGAATTCGAAGAGTATATGGTGGTCCGTCTGAAACTTTGACAATATAAAATATTTAGTCTATTTATATTATTATAATATTATTATGCATAATATTTTAATATAATATATATAAATTATATAGTTCATAGTATTACTTAAAAACTATATCACATTATATAACTTATATATATTATATTAATACCATATGAGTTATATGAGCTATCAAGTGACCGCACTTTGACCTTTGCCCGCCCGGGTTCCAAAAGAATTCCTATTTTCACCCGGAATTTTGAAATCCTGATTGTATGAGTAAATCCGCCGTCAAAGGAGGTCTTCTCCAAAAACTTCTGAACTGGACCGAGAGAGCGGGCAATGCCCTTCCCCACCCTGCCACCTTATTCGCCCTGTTTGCCCTGGCAGCCATCTTGCTTTCCGGGTTGGGACATCTCCTGGGCTGGGAAGTGATTCACCCGGGGACCAAAGAACTGGTTCGCCCCATCAACCTCCTTTCTCACGACGGCATTCACAGAATATTGCTGGAAATGGTGGACAATTTCACCGGGTTTGCTCCTTTGGGCATCGTTTTGGTGGCCATGCTGGGCATCGGCATCGCAGAACACAGCGGGCTGATCCATGCCCTCATCAGGCTTCTGGTGCTGAACGCTCCGGGCAAGCTGTTGACCTTTGTGGTGATATTTGCCGGAATCATCTCCAACATGGCTGCCGATGTGGGATACGTACTCCTGATCCCCCTGGCAGGGGTCATTTTTCACGCCGTGGGCAGGCACCCCATAGCCGGAATGGCCGCTGCCTTTGCCGGAGTGTCCGGCGGATTCAGTGCCAACCTCGCCCTGGGTACCGTGGATCCACTCCTGGCTGGTTTGTCCACCGAAGCCGCTCAGATCCTTGACCCGGCCTATGAAGTAAATCCCACCGCCAATTATTTCTTCATGGTGGCCTCCACCTTTGTGATTGCATTCACCGGCACCTTTGTATCGGAGCGGATCATCGAGCCCAGGTTGGGCACCTACAAGGGAAACAACCACGGAGAAGAGCAAACTTTTGATGCATTGTCGGCCAGGGAGAAAAAAGGCCTCCTGATGGCTGGTCTGACCCTGCTGGGAATTGTGGCAGTGACCCTGGTAGGGATCATCCCGGAGAACGGATTTTTCAGGGGATCGGACGGGGGACTGCTTAGTTCGCCGTTGATCAGGGGAGTGGTGGCCATGCTCTTTATCACCGCAGGGGGCATGGGCCTTGCCTATGGTTTTTCCACTGGAGCCTATAAGAACGATTCTGATGTGATGCATGGCATGGCGGAATCCATGAAAACCCTGGCTACCTACCTGGTACTGGTATTTTTTGCGGCCCAGTTTGTGGCCTACTTCAAATGGAGCAACCTGGGCATCATCATGGCTGTGAAAGGAGCCGGACTCTTGATGTCGGCCAATATCGGCATGATCCCGCTGATGGTACTTTTTATCCTGCTCTCGGCGACCATCAATATGCTGATGGGAAGTGCCTCTGCCAAGTGGGCCATCCTGGCTCCCATCTTCATCCCCATGTTTATGATCATGGGATATTCCCCGGAACTCTCCCAGGTGGTCTATCGCATTGGGGATAGTGTCACCAATGTGATATCACCGATGATGAGCTTCTTTGCCCTGATCATTGCCTTCATCCAGAAATACGATCCCAAAGCGGGAATCGGCACCATCATTGCCACCATGATGCCATATTCCATCGCCTTCTTCCTGGTATGGGTACTGCTACTGGTGGCCTGGTTGCTCATTGGAATTCCCCTGGGCCCCGACGCCGGAATCCATTACACGCTGCCGGGTTGAGTCCCCTTCGGGATTTCAACAGGAATGTGTAACTTTATTTTCCGTATTGACACTCCGTACATTAAGGATCAAAGGTTTGTCCCCGGAAATGGCAAACAAGATCTGACCGGAGTATTCATCTAAAAATCCGAGTAAGATGGTGAAGAGAGTCTTGGTCACCCCGTTTCAAAAATTTGTGCGCATAGAAAGCCTCAGTGGCCTGCTGCTCTTTGGCGCTACTTTGATGGCACTGATCCTGGCCAATTCCCCCCTTTCGGAAGATTTCCAAGCCATCTGGAAACACGAACTGGGATTCAGCGCCCCTGGTTTCAAACTCATCAAACCCCTGATCCTGTGGATCAATGACGCGCTGATGGCCATATTCTTCTTCCTCATTGGGCTGGAGATCAAGAGGGAGTTACTGATCGGTGAGCTAAACTCGGCAAAAAAAGCATCATTTCCCCTGTTTGCAGCCATTGGAGGAATGCTTTTTCCGGTGCTCATTTACCTGCTCCTGAATAAAAATCCGGAAAGCGCGAAAGCCTGGGGGGTACCCATGGCCACCGACATTGCCTTCTCGCTGGCCATCCTCATGCTGTTGGGCAAAAGGGTGCCCCTGGGTCTGAAGGTATTTCTTACTGCCTTTGCCATTGTGGATGACCTGGGGGCAGTGCTGATCATTGCTGTGTTTTACAGCGAGTCCATCAAATGGTCCCTGGTACTCATTGCCCTGGGCCTACTCGCCATCCTCTTCTTCCTCTCCTATCGCAGGATCCATAATTCACTGAAGCGCATCATCTCCAGCGCCCCCCGGTGGCCGCCGACATTCCGCTCGACGAAGAGAGCTATGCGCTCTGGCGAGATCACATTTTGCCCGATCCAAACGAAATGGCCTGGGAGCAGGGATCCATCCCACCATTGCCGGGGTATTGCTCGCATTCACGGTACCCATACAGCAGCGCATCAGTATCGATACTTACTATGAAAAACTTTGCGAGATCGTGGATGATATCAAGGAAGCCGGGGATGTGAAGGCACCCCTGCTCACCAAAGATCAGATTGAGGATATCGATGAATTGGAAAGCTGGACCGAGAGGGTGCAATCGCCGCTCCAGCAGCTGGAACACAGGCTCCACAACTGGGTGGCCTACCTGATCATGCCCCTCTTTGCCTTCTCCAATGCCGGGGTTTCTTTTCAGGGGGATGCCAACCTGGACACCTTCCTGGGAGGGGTCATTGTGGTAAGCCTGGTGGTGGGAAAATTGCTGGGAATCACCCTGTTCTCCCTTCTGAGCATCAAACTCAAACTGGCCGAACTTCCGGAAGGGGTGAATTTCATGCAGATCATCGGTACAGCATTGCTGGCCGGGGTGGGCTTTACCATGTCCATTTTTGTGGCGAACCTGGCCTTTTACGACAATGCCCTGCTCCTGGACTCTGCCAAGGCCGGCATCCTGGCAGGATCATTCCTGGCGGGCCTGTCGGGTTACCTGGTCCTGCGGTTCGGAAAACAGAGCAGGAGCCTGACAGCACAAGCCTGACTGCGCCTTTGAAATATGGACACAAGAAAAGGCCCGCCCATGACGATGCAAAAGCGGGCCGGGAGGAAAACCTAATCCACTTGCCAGGATTAGTCGATATAGAGTCCTAAACGGATCTCAATCCGGCTGTATATATCGGTGTATTCATACTCCTGATTGTTCCAGTCATAGTTCTCCGTATAAGAGGTTTCCTGGTAACGGTATGAAATACTCAGATCCCAGGCGAAGTGGGGCCTGGTTTTGACCTTCAATCCCACTCCC
>CBDTYO010000229.1:0-6920 GCA_965364615.1 uncultured Bacteroidia bacterium | reverse complement strand
GGCATACACCCAGGTCCTGCGCCAATACAGAAACCCGGAGGAGGCAGCCCGGATGCTCTACCCCGATTTCAGGCACACATTTTGGTTTCACTTAAATTTCAATAATTTAGCGAACCGATGAAATCCAGGCTCCCCATATTCCCCTTCCTGCTGGCTGGACTGACCCTCCTGTTGGGCTGCCAGGGACCCGCTGGTCCAGATAGCAGCGAAGTGTTGGACCTGGATCGACAAGCACATATTTTTCCTGATTATACGGGCATCACCATTCCGGTAAATATTGCCCCCCTGAATTTCGAAATCAGGGAAGAAGGGGACAGCTTCCTGGTGCTTTTCGAGGGAGAACAAGGAAAACCCTTGAAAATCATGTCCGGGAAAAAAGTGTTGAAAATCCCTGCTAACAGGTGGGCCGGCCTGATCTCAGCCAACCGGGGATCGCAGATCTCGGTCACGGTGCTTGCCAAAACCGGTCAGCAATGGAAGGCCTTTGTCCCTTTCCTGATCCGGGTGGCCCAAGAAGCCATCGACCCCTACCTGGTGTACAGGCTCATCCCCCCCGGTTATGAGACCTGGTCTTCCATGGGCCTTTACCAGCGCGACCTGGGCTCTTTCCGGGAAAAGCCGGTCATCGAAAACAAGCACGTGGAGGACAACTGTGTGAATTGTCACTCATTCAGCCAGGGAAGCAGCGAGAACATGCTCTTTCACATCAGGGGCTCCATCGGGGGAACCATGATCAAAAAGGGGGATGTCATAGAAAAAATCGATCTGAAAAGAGACGAGACCCTTTCGGCCGGGGTCTATCCGTCCCTGCATCCTTCGGGAGAATATGTGGCATTTTCCACCAACCGGATAGAACAGTATTTTCATGCCAGTCCCGAAGAATCCATCGAAGTACTGGACCGGCAATCGGATCTGATCCTGTACAAGGTGTCCAGCAAAGAGGTGGTACATGTTCCCGGGACCCAGGGAGACCGGTACATGGAAACCTATCCCAACTGGTCGCCCGACGGCAGGTCCCTGTATTTCAGCCGGACAAATGCCGATGCAAACACACCCTTCGATTCCATCAGGTACGATATCTACCGCATGGCCTTTGATCCGGCCTCGGGAACATTTGGAAAAACGGAAGCTGTTTTCCTGGCTTCAGCCCAGAAAAAAAGCGCTTCCTTCCCCCGCATCTCACCGGATGGCCGGTACCTTCTGTGCACCCTCCACGATTACGGGACTTTCCCCATCTGGCATAAGGAAGCGGACCTCTGCCTCATTGATCTGCACACCGGACAAGCTGCCATCCCGGAGCAGGTGAATTCGGATGATACGGAAAGTTACCATTCCTGGTCCTCCAACAGCCGCTGGATTGTATTCAGCAGCCGCAGGTACGACGGTCGTTATACCAAGCCATACATCAGTTACCTGAACAGTGAGGGTGAGTTACAGAAAGCCTTTCTTCTGCCTCAAAAGGACCCGGGTCTCAATACCTCTTCTTTCTATTCCTTCAACCGGCCCGAGCTGATCACCGGTGCCATTGAGGTAAATCCCAGGCAATGGATCCGGATGGCCCGCGGGAATGAATGATCCCGCCTAAGCCTCATCATTGGTTTTTCTGGATCAGTTCGGCGCCATTGGTCATGTTCTCTTCAATGGTGGCAGGATCGCCTTTGTAGTATACCATGCTGCCGGTGGTGCCTGTGGCATTCAGGTAGCTGGTGGCATGCACCCAGGCCTTGGCTCCGTTCTTGGCAGTCACCCAGATGTCCTCAGCTTCCAGGGGGCCGGAAAAAGCCCAACCCGACTCCCTGTCCTCCAGGTTATAAGAACAATCATCCGATACATCGATGAACTGATCGCTGGCGTTCCCTTCCAGGAAGCAAAGGCTTTGGCCATACATGCTCAGGCTGTTTTTGCTTGCATCCACCTGGCTAAGGCCCACAAAAGCCTCATCGCTCAAACGGATGTCCAGGGTATCCACGCTCAGGGTGTAGTAGGAATAAATGGCTGAATTATTGAAGGCCGAAAGGATCAATGTCTGGGAAGAGGTGCCAAAGTCGGAGGCAAGGCTTACCCGGCTGTTCTGGGTGCTGCTCACCGAGACCATGTCGTTGTGAAAGATCTCCACCACTACGTTCTGGGCCGTCCCGGGATTTGGCAGGGCCACCGTCAGTACCTGGTCGGTCACCTGCAGCTGGACTCCGGAGAGGTCTCCCCTGCCCCGTATGCTCAGATCCGGGGTTCCGTTCACCAGCTTCACGGTCACATTCTGCGCCACCACCAGCTTGTCGAAGGGATCCACTTCAGGGTAGATGATACTCTCTTCCTCCTCACAGGCAGTCAAGGTGAGCAAAGACAATATAATAAGTGGGATGGCAAAGGGGAACAGCTTTCGTTTCATCTCTGGTTTTTTGCAAAGATATATACTAAATACGAATCTGCTCTGATCTTGACAAAAACCATCTGCAGTATCAGCGCAAGAAACCGTTCACCATGGCTTTACGGACTATCCAATGATATAAAGGTTTAGTTCATAGTTGCCTCCGGCCATTCCATCCTCATCCCCGTCCAGCACCATGCCATTGCTGTCCATCACTGCTCCGCCTCCGGCATCGGTCCCGATCAAAAGAAAATCAAAATACCAATTACCCCCTATGGTGGCGAAATCAATGATCTCATCCGTGGTAGTGAATGTGATCGTTTTGTTGGCATTGGAAAACACCACTGTTCCCTGGGAGATGGCATCACCCTGGAAATAAATGGTGGCGGCCGGAACGATCAAATTCAGGTCCACCGGCCTGTTGAAGGTCACCGATATGACTAAATGGTTTGCACCATCCGTGGTAAAGGTCCCACCCGCCGGGTTATAATCGCTTTGGTCCGGTGAAACCACCACAAAGGGCGTATTGGGAGTATCGTAGATGATCACTGCATCCGATTTGTTTCCTTCCTGATCCACCGTCTTGACTGAGAATTCATATTCGGTACCGTTGGTCAATCCTGAAATGGTGGCACCGTCCAGGCCGGCAGCCTGGGAATAAACCATGCTTGAGCCAGGGGAATAGGTAATCTCTATGGTGGCCAGGTCGGAGCTGTTTGGTTCTGTCCAGCTAAGTATGACTGTTCCATCCTGAGGAGAGGAGACCAAATCCGTCACCGGAGGAGGGGGAGTGGTATCTATATTTATTCTTTCTTTCCTGCAGGCTGAAACCAGCAGGACAAGCATCAGAATAATGGATAACATCGATAGTTGTGGGGCCGTGTTTTTCATGATATCACTGGTATAAAGGTTTTTGATCCCGGATTTTTTAAACTTACTGATTCTACTCTATTTTACCCTTGAAGGTTACATCCTTGCGCTTTTTATGGCAGATAAACCTGAGAATAGAATTCTAATGCGTAATTTTATCCATGTAATATTGGAAAATAACCATGCTCAGGCAATACAACAGCAGCTTTGACCACATTTGATCCAGTATATTCCATCCTCTACATCGATGATGAAGAGAACAACCTGATCAGCTTCAAGTCGACCTTCAGAAGGGATTATCGCATCCATGTGGCAAGTACCGGCAAAGAAGGTCTTGCCATCATGAAGAAGCACAACATTCAGCTGGTCATTACCGACCAGAGAATGCCTGATATGACAGGCATTGAGTTCCTGGAAAAGATTGTTCCCCTTTACCCCGACTGCATGCGGATGATCATGACCGGCTTCAGCGATATGGAGGCCGTCATCCAGGCCATCAACAAAGGAAATATCTACCGCTATGTCAGCAAACCCTGGAACAGGGAAGAACTGCAAATCTCCATTGACAGTGCGCTGGAAGTATATAATCTCAAATCCCAGAACAAGCACCTGATTGAGGATCTGAAGGAAGCCAATCAGAACCTGGAGCGAAAAGTGATGGAGCGGACCCGGCAGATCGAACAGCAAAGACTCAACATCACCGACAGCATCCATTATGCCAGCCGCATCCAGAAGGCCCTGATGCCTTCCGATGAAAAGATGAAGAAGCTTTTCCCTTCCCATTTCATCTTGAACAAACCCAAAGATATTGTCAGTGGCGATTATTACTGGGTAACCGAGAAGGGCAATAAACGGATCATCGCTGTAGCCGATTGCACCGGACATGGCGTGCCCGGGGCTTTTATGAGCATCATGGGAATCAACTTCCTGAACGAAATCGTGAACAATTCGGAACATCCCAAAGCCAACGAAATATTGAACGAACTCCGCAAACACCTGATCCAGTCCCTGGGACAGACGGGCCAAAGGGACGAGGCCAGGGATGGAATGGAAATGGCTTTGTGTGTGGTGGATACTGCTAAAAACATCATCCAGTTCTCGGGGGCTTTCCGGCCCATGTACCTGATCTGCGGAGGGGTACTCAAGGTGTTCCGGGGAGACCGGATGCCCATCGGCATTTATAACGAGGAGGAAGTTTCCTTCACCAACAAGGAACTTCCTTACAAAGAGAACGACACCATTTACCTGTTCACTGATGGCTACGTGGACCAGATTGGGGGTCCCCACCGCAAAACCTTCAAGTCCAAGCAATTCAAAGAGCTGCTCAAAGAGATCCACCAAAAACCCATGCAGGAACAGAGGGCGATCCTGAGAGAGGAACATGCCATCTGGGGATCCGGCCAGGAACAAACCGACGACGTGATGGTCCTGGGCATAAAGCTCTCACCTAACCAGTCAGGTTAGATTGTGTCCTTGGCAAAGAAATAATGAATTCAGTGCCTTTCCCGGGTTCAGAAATCACATCGATGTTGCCGTTGTGCCGCTCTATGATGCCGTAGGAGATGGAAAGACCCAATCCTGTGCCCTCCCCCACTTCCTTGGTGGTGTAAAAGGGGTCAAAGATATGTTCCTTTACTTCGGGAGTCATGCCCTCGCCAGTGTCCTTGATAATGATCTTTACCCCAATGGCGCTGCTCACCGTCTGAATGAACAGCTCACCTCCACCCCCCATGGCCTGGATGCTGTTGGTGAGAATATTCATAATCACCTGGTTGAATTTACTGGGGTAGCACTCCAGTCCGTCGAAATCGCCATAATCCTTTTCCACCCTGATATTGCAATCCTTGATCTTGTTGTGCAGCAATACCAGGGAAGAATCAATCCCCTCGTGAATATCATAAAACTGGCAGGCCTCATCATCGAGCCTCGAAAAACTTCTCAATCCTTTGATGATCTCGCTGGAACGGTGTGCACCCTCTTCTATCCCTTTCAGGAGACTGTAGATTTCCTGTATCAGATAGGAAAAATCCATCTTGCTTTTCTGTGTCTCCACTTCTGTGAAATACTCCTTGAGTTGATGGGCCTCTATGGCTTCTTCGTATTTCTTCAAAAGCGAGAAAACCTCGTCCAGATCCTCTTTCAAGGGAAACACATTCCCGCTCATGAAATTGATGGGGTTATTCAGCTCATGGGCAATCCCGGCCGTGAGCACTCCCACCGAGGCCATTTTTTCCGATTGGACCAACTGGGACTGTGCCAGCTTCAGATTCTTCACGGTCAGTTCTAACTCGCGATTCTGCTTTTCCGTGACCTCGCCCGTCGTAGAAATTTTCTTTTGAAGCGCTTCAATTTCTTTCTTCTGGGCTTCAATCTCCTCCCGCTGGGCCGTGATCTTTTCTTTCAGTTTGTTTATTTCTTCTGCCTGCACCCTTGACCGTTATAAATTCTTTCCGCCAAATTACAAATAGTTTGCAGAAATGCACCCCAAAATGCCGAAGTCAGCCATCAGTCATGGGTGTGATTGTAATGGATCGGCTCAATGTGAATGGTCGTCCTCAACGATAGTTTCTCATGGACCAGTTCCTCTATGGAGGTGGCAATGGCATGTCCTGCTTCCACCGAGAGGTGGTTATCGATCTTGATATGAAAAGTGAGTTCCTGGGAAGAGATGTAATTGTGTATATGAAAATGATGTGGATAAAGCTCATAGGCATAGAGGGAACGTATCAGAGATTTGATTTCTTCGACGAGCTCTTCCCCGGGCACTTCGCCCAGGATTTTGTGGACTGCTTCCATCAATATTTTGTAGGCCGCATAAAAGATCATCAATGAGACCAGGATACCCAGGATGGCATCGATCCACCAGAACAGATTTTTGAACAGGATACCCACCAGAATAACCAGGGAGGATAAGGCATCTGTCCGGTGATGCCAGCCATCTGCTTTCACCGCGGAATTCCCCGATCTTTTGCCCAGGAAAAATGCATACTGGGCCATGATCTCCTTGACTGCGATCGAGGCTATGGTGACCGCAATGGCCAGGGTTCCGAAGTTTGCTGATTCTTTTGTGCTCAGATGGGAAATGGAGTCGGTGATGAATCCAAAACCGATGACTCCCAGAAACACAGCAATGATGATGGAGGAAACCAGCTCCCACCTTCCGTGACCGAAAGGATGGTCTTTATCAGCCTTTTTGGCACTCAGCTTTGCCCCCAGTATCACCACCAGCGAGGAGATGGAATCCGACAAGGTGTGCCAGGCATCTGCCATAAGGGCAATGGAACCGGAAACCACGCCTGCCCAATACTTAAAAGCAAAGAGGGCGATGTTCACCAATATGGAAATGGTCCCCTCGAGGTAACTGGCCCGTTTTTTATCCATGCTAATCAGAACTGTCCCGCAGACAGTAGAGAAATCTCAAATGTTACTTTTCCAGGCGTCTTTTTGCCCCTGGGATCGCCTTGGTGATGGTTAACCTTTTCTCTCCGCGGGTAAATGCCAGAAGATCCTGGGAGCTTTTAATGGATCTCAGTTTCTTTACAGCTTCCAGTACGCTGTAATTGGAGCTATGATCAGGTTTCTTTGCCGCCGGCGTTGGGGCAGGCTTGGAAGCTTTGGACTGGGCCACAGGGTTGGGCTTGACTGCAGCACTGGCTTTGGACTGAACCGCAGGCTTGGACTT
>CBDTYO010000228.1:0-6932 GCA_965364615.1 uncultured Bacteroidia bacterium | reverse complement strand
GCCCGAACAGCTGATCACTGCCCTGCCCGAGGCCATGCGCGTGTTATGCTCACCGGCAGACACCGGGGCAGTCACCCTGTGTGTTCCCCAGGATGTGCAGACGGAAGCTTTTGCTTTTCCCGAGGAGATGTTTGAGGAAAGGATCTGGCATGTGCCCCGTTCCCGACCAGACAAACATGCCCTGCTCAGAGCTGCAGACCTGATACGTGCTGCCAGAAAACCCATGATCATCGCAGGAGGTGGGGTCATCTACAGCGAAGCCGAACAAGCCCTTGAGGCACTGGTTCATCGCACCGGGATTCCCGTGGCTGAAACATTTGCAGGGAAGGGTTCCCTGATGTACAATGATCCTCACAACCTGGGGGCTTGCGGGGCTACCGGGACCGAAGGGGCCAATGCGTTCAGTCGGGCTGCGGATCTGGTCATAGGAATCGGCACCCGTTACAGCGATTTTACCACCGCATCGAAAACGGCTTTCCAGAACAGGGAGGTGAAGTTTCTCAACATCAATGTGGCGGAATTTGACGGGCACAAGCACAATGGTCTGGCACTTACCGGAGATGCCAGGGTGGTTTTGGAGGAATTACTGATTGCATTGAAAGATTACAAAGTGCAGGACTCCTACAAAAACCTGGCAGCCCAATACAACCTGAGCTGGGATGAGAAAGTCACCCGGGCTTACACGGTCGATAAGGAGGAGATCCCCAGTCAGGCTGAAGTCCTGGGTGCGGTGAACGAGTTCATGGAACCCGAGGACGTGGTGCTCTGTGCCTCCGGAAGCGCACCGGGCGATTTGCATAAACTCTGGAGAACGAGGAACTCCAAGGGCTTCCACCTGGAATATGGCTACTCCTGCATGGGGTATGAAATTTCCGGGGGACTGGGGGCAAAAATGGCTTTTCCCGAACGGGAAATATATGTGATCCTGGGAGACGGGGGTTATTTGATGATGCCTTCTGAGATTATCACTTCCCTGCAGGAGGGCTTCAAACTCACCATCATCCTGATCGACAACCAGGGTTTTGCCAGCATTGGCGGGCTTTCAAAGTCCATTGGAAGCGAAGGATTTGGAACCAGCTATGTATATCGCAATGAAGAAACCGGTCAGCTCGACGGAGAACCACTTCCTGTGGATCTGGCCAAGAATGCGGAAAGTCTGGGTGCCAGGGTATTCAAAACAATCGATATGGCATCTCTCCATCAAGCACTCAAGGAGGCCAGGAAGGAAAAGAGAACCACGGTGATTTACATAGCCACCGGCCCCGAACGAAAGATGGCCGGCTACGGCCATGCCTGGTGGGATGTTCCCGTGGCGGAAGTGTCAAACTCAGCATCGGTGCAGCAGGCGCGTGAGAATTACATGGAACAGAAAAAGAAACAGCGGTACTTCTTTTAAGGATATCTCCTATGCTAACGGTCATCACCTTCCTTGCCTTTACTGCCTTTGTGGCTTTTTATGCCTGGTTCAAACTGCGCAAAGAAAAGCTCGATACCTCCGACGGTTACTTTCTGGGCGGACGCAGTTTGACAGGAATGGTGATCGCAGGTTCCATGCTCCTGACCAATATTTCCACCGAGCATCTGATCGGAATGAATGGCTCCTCCTATAAAAATGGATTCATTATCATTGGTTGGGAAGTGACTTCAGCACTGGCGCTGGTGGTGGCAGCCATGTTTTTTATCCCCAAATATCTGGAGCTGGGTTTAACCACCATTCCGGAGTTCCTCGAAAAGAGGTTTGACGGCCTTACGCGAAGCCTGGTGGCCCTGTTTCTGGTGGTTTCTTTTGTGGTCACCCTTTTGCCCATTGTGCTCTATACAGGGGCGATCAACCTGGAGAGCATATTTAACATCTCCGAGAACCTGGGGGTATCCCAGGCCCAGGGTCTCTGGATCACGGTGGTGGGCATCGGTTTAATCGGTTCCCTGTATGCCATTTTCGGCGGACTGAAAGCGGTGGCTGTTTCCGACACCATCAACGGGTACGGACTGATGATCGGGGGGGTGATGATTCCTCTGATCGCGCTGATAGCGATCGGGGATGGAAATCCCATTTCAGGACTGACGAAAGTTTTTGAGAATGCCCCCGAGAAGTTCAATGTGATCGGAGCCAAAGGTTCGGTGATGCCCTTTGGAGTGCTTTTCACGGGGCTGATCATCAACCAGCTCTACTTCTGGGGAATGAACCAGACCATCATTCAGCGGGCACTGGGAGCCAAAAACCTGGTCGAAGCACAAAAAGGCTTATTGTTCACAGGCGTATTAAAAATACTGGTTCCCATCATCATCATCTTGCCCGGGGTGATTGGATTTTACTACTTCGGGGATTCCATGTACGATGAGCAGGATCTCATTTACCCTGCCCTGGTGAAAAAGGTGTTGCCACTGGGACTGTCGGGTTTTTTCGCCGCTGTGGTCATGGGGGCGGTACTGAGTACCTTCAACAGCGTATTGAACAGTGCTGCCACCATTTTCAGTGTGGATGTTTACAAGCGTCTGATCCGAAAGGATGTACGGGAAAAACGCCTGGTCTGGGTCGGCCGGTCGGTTTCTTCCATCCTGGCCATCTTCGCCATCCTGGCCGCCCCCCTGGTGGCGAGGGCGCCCGAGGGTCTGTACCAGCTTTTGCAGCAGTTGAATGGCATCTTTTTCATCCCCATCGCCTCCATCATGCTGGCTGGTTTTTTCATGGGACGGGTTTCAGCGATGGGGGCCAAAAGTGCCTTGATCTTTGGTCTGGTGTATTACATAGTCACCACCTTTATTCTAAAACTGAACATTCATTTCATACACAACTGGGGCATTGAATTTGTGCTGAACGTGATCATCATGTTTGCGGTATCGCATTTCTATCCCCGCAAAAACTTTGGCATCAGAACAGCAGACATCAACATGGAAATGGTGCCCTGGAAATATGCAAGGCACTTGTCCCTGGTGCTGGTGATAGTCACCTTTCTCATTTATATTTTGCTGGGGCAAAGATGATCTATTGGATATCAAACAAATTGGATAACAGATGGAAATACTTAAAAATTACATCGGCGGGCAGTGGGTGGAAAGCCTTGAAAAGCAGTTCATTGACGTGATCAATCCGGCCAATCAGGAGGTTCTCGCCAAAGTTCCCTTCGGAACCCGAACCGCCAAAGACGCAGAAGATGCAGTCAGGGCAGCCAGCCAGGCGTTAATGGAATGGCGGCACACCCCTGTCATGCGCCGTGTGCAGCCGCTGTATACACTCAAACATCTGCTTGAAGAGCATACCCCCGAAATTGCAAGGCTCATCACCCTGGAGTGCGGCAAAAGCTATGCAGAATCGGTGGCAGAAATGCAACGCGGCATTGAGAATGTGGAAACTGCCTGCGCCACGCCCACCCTGATGCAAAGTGAATTCTCAGAAAACATTGCCAGTGGCATTGATGAGTTCATGATCCGTCAGCCCATCGGGGTCTGTGCCTGCATTTCCCCGTTCAATTTCCCGGGAATGATACCCTTCTGGTTTTTGCCCTATGCCATTGCCTGTGGAAACAGCTTCATCCTGAAACCTTCTGAGAAAGTACCTATGACCATGATGAAGGTGTTTGAGCTGCTGGACCAACTGGACCTCCCCAAAGGCCTGATCAACCTGGTGCATGGAGGAAAAGAGAGTGTAAACACCTTGCTCGATCACCCCGAAGTCAGGGCCATCAGTTTTGTGGGATCCACCCATACTGCCAGATATATTTACCAGCGCGCTGCTGCCAATGGCAAGCGGGTGCAGGCCCAGGGGGGGGCAAAGAATCCGCTGGTGATCCTGCCCGATGCAGACGTTGAAATGACTGCGAAAATTGTGGCCGACAGCGTCTATGGATGTGCCGGGCAACGGTGTCTGGCTGCCTCAAACATTATCACCGTGGGCGATTCAAGGGGAGTCATCAAGGAGGCTTTGTTTTCAGCTGCCAAAAGCAAAACCACAGGATTCGGTTTGGATGAAGGGGTCGAGATGGGTCCGGTCATTACTCCCGAAAGCAAATCACGCATTGAGCAATTGATCGCCCAGGGAGTAAAAGAAGGGGCCGGTCTGCTTTTGGATGGCCGAGATGCCATCATCCCTGGCTATGAATCCGGAAATTTTGTCAAGCCCAGTATTTTAGAGAATGTGCCCCTGGACAGTGCCTTGATTCAAACAGAGATCTTTGGTCCGGTCATGAGCCTGCTGCCCATGGATGATCTCGATGAGGCCATTGAGTTTGTGAACCGGAATCCCTATGGAAATATGGCCTGTGTTTTTACAACCAGCGGATTGCATGCACGTACCTTTCGAAGCACGGTTCATGCGGGAAATATCGGGATCAACATCGGGGTGGCAGCCCCCATGGCACAGTTTCCCTTCAGCGGCTGGAACGAGAGTTTTTTTGGAGATCTCCACGGGCAGGGCAGGCATGCCATCGAGTTTTTTACCCAAACCAAGGTGGTGGTGGAACGATGGCCCAAGGAGTGGACGCGAAAATTTTAACCTTTAAAGTGATTTAATATGATTCAGATTGCCAATGCACCCTGTTCCTGGGGTGCGCTAGAGTTCGAACTGGAAGGTGAATCCCTGGGATATCAGCAGGTGCTGGATGAAATGGCCGAAACCGGCTATGCTGGCACCGAACTGGGCGACTGGGGTTTTATGCCGACAAATCCGGAACAATTAAAAGCGGCATTGCAGCAAAGAGAACTGGAGTTGCTGGGGGCCTTTGTTCCCGTACCCCTTGCCAGGGAAGAAGCACATGAAGCGGGATTGGACTTGGCACTCAAAACCGCTGGACTGATGCATGATGCGGGTTATGCTTCAGCCTTCATCGTGCTGGCTGATGAAAATGGCGCGGTAGAAGAGAGGCGCAACAATGCGGGGCGTATCACTTCCGCCATGGGCCTCAGCACAAAGCAATGGCACACCTTTGCGGCTGGTGCCGACAGGGTGGCCAGGGCAGTGAAGGAAACCTATGGAATGAGAACCGTATTCCATCATCACTGTGCCGGCTACGTGGAAACTCCGCAGGAAGTCGCCAAGCTCATGGAGCTGACCGATCCGGAATTACTCGGCCTGTGCCTCGATATGGGGCATTATGCCTTTGGGGGCGGTGATCCGCCAGATGCGTTGGAAACCTATTTTCCGAGGGTATGGCATGTGCATTTCAAGGATTTCGATCCCAGGGTGGGCCGGGAGGCCAGGGAAAAGAACTACGACTATTTTACTTCTGTAGAGAAAGGCGTTTTCTGCGAACTGGGGGACGGTAACGTGGACTTTCCAAGTATCGTAAAGATGCTGCACGAAAAAGGATATGAAGGGTGGATTGTGGTGGAACAGGATGTGTTGCCGGGCATGGGGTCCCCCAAAGAATGTGCTGAGCACAACAGGACATACATACAATCATTGGGACTTTGAAACACCAAAAAAAAGAAACATGAAAATTTTAAACGTAGCAGTAGCCGGTTTAGGCCGCATTGGAAAGATCCACCTGAAAAACCTGGTCAGGAATTTCCCGGAAATCAAGGTGGTGGCCGTGATGGATGTATTGGATGAATCTCAGACCATTGCTGAAGAATATGGGGTATCCGTGTTTGTGAAAACTTTTGAAGAATTACTGGCAGTTCCGGATCTGGATGCAGTGGTCATCTGCTCGCCTACCGATACCCATGCCGATTATGTGGAGAAGGCCGCGCAGGCAGGCAAGCAGATATTTTGCGAAAAGCCCCTCGACCTTTCCCTGGAGCGGGTTCAGGAAGTATTGGAGATCGTTCAGGCATCCGGAGTACAGCTGATGCTGGGATTCAACCGTCGTTTTGATCCAGAGTTCAAAAGAATCAGGGAACTGGTGGAAAACGGATCTATCGGAGATCCGCAGATTTTGAAGATCACCAGCCGTGATCCGGGCCCGCCCCCCATCTCCTATATCAAAGTATCTGGAGGCATGTTCCTGGATATGACCATCCATGATTTCGATATGGCCCGGTTTATTACCGGGAAGCAGGTCAGGGAAGTTTTTGCCAAGGCCAGTGTGAAGGTGGATCCCGAAATCGGTCAGGCAGGTGACGTGGATACCGCTGTGATTATCCTGACTTTTGATGATGATTCGGTGGCAGTTATTGATAACTGCAGGGAAGCTGCCTATGGCTATGATCAGCGGCTGGAGGTATTCGGAAGCAAAGGAATGGCGCTGGCAGAGAATAATTTCCCCAACAACCACAAACTATTTACCGGTTCAGGAGTTTCCGGGGACCTTCCCCTTCACTTTTTTCTAGAGCGCTATGATGCTTCCTACAATCAGGAGATCAGGGAGTATATCGATGCCCTGGTGTCGGGCCATGAAATACCCGTGGGAGGGGAGGATGGATTGATTTCCCTGGCCATAGGCCTGGCAGCGAAAAGATCAGTGGTTGAGAACCGTCCGGTGCTATTGTCCGAAATCCTGGATCCTGCTTAGGGCGGAAAGAAATTGAATGATTGATAATCAGTGAAATATGAAAAAACACATCTGCCTTTTGCTGCCCTTGATGCTGTTGGGCTCCTGCAGCCAGCAGCCAGCGGATAACTCGCCACACCCATTGCAAAACAGGCTTCCCCTGGCCCCCAAACAGTATCTGGAATTGCCGCTGGGGACCATCAAACCTGAAGGATGGCTCCTGCAGCAACTGGAGCTGATGCGGGACGGAATGACCGGTCACCTCGACGAATGGTATCCTTCTGTGGTGGGTGATCGCAATGGATGGCTGGGAGGTGACGGAGATGGCTGGGAAAGGGGCGTCTACTGGCTGGACGGACTGGTGCCCCTGGCCTGGCAACTGGAGGACGAAGCCTTGAAAGCCAAGGCCATGCCCTGGATCGAATGGGCCCTGGGCAGTCAGACCAGCGAAGGCTATTTTGGCCCTGTGCCTTTTGATACTCCTCCGGAAAGGGAGCCCGGACT
>CBDTYO010000227.1:0-7001 GCA_965364615.1 uncultured Bacteroidia bacterium | reverse complement strand
CCCTTCCCCTAAAGGCGTAACACCCGTAACACCCATAACAACGTCGGTAGATCAAGGCGCGAGTGTTACGCCCGTTACGTCTAAGGGCGTTTCTGTTACGTCTGAGAAAGTGCCGTTCTTCTCATTCTTGGTATACTTATAGTCGGCTAGCCTTCCTTCTACCGTAACTCCACCCACCCCATTGGGGCCAATGCCCGCATCGTCGCCGATCTGAAGCACTCCCGTGGTGGAATCGGCCGCCACAAAGTTCAGGGCAGTAGTAACCATGAGAGATTCGCCCTGTTTGTTCCTCAATTGATTGGCCTCAAGCACAAAGGTGGCCTGGGTGATCATGGCTGAAACCACAAGGGAAGATTCTTCAAGCGCTTTGGCTTCCTGTTCCTTTTTCATTTCTTTGGCCAGCTTTCGCTGCTCTTTCTTGCTTAACTCCTGGGTGTATGCAGGAAGCGTCAGCAAGGCTATGCATACAATGCCAATGACTTTTTTCATATCTGTAAGAATTTGCCTATGAGTTTACAGGTCAACAACAAAAAGTATGCCCTTGTTCGCCGCCCTGTCAGGGTGTCATGGGATACCCCGGTGTGGCAACTCAATTCTCCAGCATCGTCCGGTAAAGGGCCAGATTTTCCTGGTCAAACACCACAAATACCACCCTCAGGTCGCCCTTATTTTCATCCAGGAATTGACTGACCGTCCTGATGGCGATCTCCGCTGCCAGATCTTTGGGGAAATGGTATACCCCGGTGGAAATATTGGGGAAGGCGATGGATTTCAGCCCGTGTTCCAGTGCCAGGTCCAGGCTGTTGGTGTAGCAAGCTTCCAAAAGTTCGGTCTCCTTTTGCCTGCCTCCCCTCCAAACGGGACCCACGGTATGGATCACATATCTTGCCGGCAGGTTATAACCCGCCGTAATCTTGGCCTGTCCGGTTTCACAACCATTCAAAAGCCGGCAGGCCTCCAGCAATTCGGGTCCGGCTGCCCGGTGAATGGCCCCGTCCACTCCCCCTCCACCCAGCAGGCTCTGGTTGGCCGCATTGACGATGGCATCCACCTCCATGGTGGTAATGTCTCCCTTAACAAGTTTTATTCTTGCATCCATGTGGCTTACATCCCCCTGACCGAAGCTCCCAGTTCTGATTCAAAGGCCTTGGCGATCCGCAGCATGGTTTTATCAATCTGCTTGTCCGTCAAGGTCTTGTCCTCGTCCAGCAGCGTGAAGGAGAGGGCATAGGATTTTTTTCCTTTTTCTATTTTGTCCCCTTCGTATACATCGAAGAGGCTCACCTTTTTTAGCAGTTTCTTTTCGGTTTGGAAGGCCAGCTTTCTGAGAGATTCAAAGGTCACCTTCCGGTCAAGCATGAGGGAAAAATCACGGGTCACCACCTGGAACCTGGGGAGGGGCTCGAAGAGGATCCGGTGTCTGGAAATCAGTTCCAGCACCAGGTCCCAGTGAAATTCTGCAGCAAATACCTCCTGTTTGATGTCAAACAATTTCAGCAGGGCGGGAGCCACGCTTCCAAATTCCACCACCTGGCGGCCTTTCAGGAGGTAGCTCTGGCCTTCACGCAGGTGCGGATTTTCTATGCCGGTGCTTTCCAGATCTACAGGGTCGACCCCCAGTTTCAGAAGCACGGTTTCCACCCAGGTCTTCAGCTCGGGGTAGGAAGCTTCCACCGCGGGGCTGACCCAGTTGCCTGTGCGGACCTTTCCTGAAAGAAATAGCCCCATGTGCTGCTCTTCCACGTATTTTTCCAGGGGATCCCCGGGATTCTTCGGGGAATTGAGGAAATAGCAATTCCCGAATTCATACAATTTCAGGTCGCTGTGCTTCCGGTTGATGTTCCAGGCCACAGCTTCCAATCCCCCAAGAAGCAGGTTCTGCCTCATCACCGACAGGTCCTGGCTGAGGGGGTTGAAAATGCGAACGGCCCTGGGATCCGACTGATCCTCCTGGTCGTAGTAGTGGGCGCGGGTGAGGGAATTGGATTTCATCTCATAAAAGCCATTGGCAGTCAGCAGATCTGACACCACATTGATCACCTTTTCCTTGTCCGGTTTGGGGGTGGCACTCAGGGTGGACCTGAGGGAGGTCCCTATCTCCACCCTGTTAAATCCATAAATGCGAAGGATCTCTTCGACCACATCGGCTTCACGTTTCACATCCACCCTGTAGGGAGGAACGCGCAACACCATTCCCTTTTTATTTCTTTCTTCCACTTCAATCTCCAGGGATTGGAGAATGGACTGGATGGTGTCGGGCGATATTTCATTTCCAATGAGGCGATTCACATGCGCAAAGCTGATCTCCACCCGGAAATTTTCCACCGGCTCCGGGTACACATCCACCACTTCGGATGAGATGTGTCCCCCGGCTATCTCTTTGATCAGCAGGGCAGCCCTTTTCAGGGCCCAGACGGTGAGGTTGGGATCCGAACCCCGTTCGAAGCGGAAGGAGGCATCCGTATTGAGCAGGTGGTGTTTGGCCGATTTCCGGATATAGACCGGATCGAAACAGGCCGATTCCAGGAAGATGGCACTGGTCTTTTCCGTCACCCCCGATTTGATCCCGCCAAACACTCCGGCAATGCACATGGCCTCCCGGGTATTGCTGATCACCAGATCGGTGGCCAGCAGGCTGCGCTCCACTTCATCCAGGGTCACAAAGGGCGTTCCTTCGGGCATGCATTTTACGACCACCTTGTTCCCGGTGACCTCTGCAGCATCAAAGGCATGGAGGGGCTGCCCCGATTCATGCAATACATAGTTGGTGATGTCCACCACGTTGTTGATGGGAGTCTGCCCGATGGATCGCAGCCGCTTTTGCAGCCATGCCGGACTTTCCCTGACAGTGAGCCCGCTGATGGTCAGTCCCGAATAACGTTTGCATCCGGCTTTTTCTTCGATCTCCACCGGAATATGCAGCTTGTTGTTGTCGCTCTTGAAGCCCTCCACGGATGGCCATTGGACCTCTGCCTTGCCTTTCTGCGAGAGGTAAGCTGCCAGGTCCCTGGCCACCCCCAGGTGGGAGGCTCCATCGATGCGGTTGGGGGTCAGCCCGATCTCAAAAACCACATCGTTCTCCACTTCGAAATAGTCGGCCGCCGGGGTGCCGGGTGCAGTGCCGGGATCCAGCACCATGATGCCTTCGTGGGAGCTTCCCAGTCCCAGCTCATCCTCGGCACAGATCATGCCCATGGAGTGTACCCCGCGGATCTTTGCTTTCTTAATGGCAAAGCCTGTTTCGTCCGGATAGAGGATGGTCCCGACAGTGGCCACCGGTACTTTCTGTCCGGCTGCCACATTGGGGGCGCCGCATACGATCTGCACCGGCTCTCCCTCTCCCAGGTTTACGTGACAAATGGTGAGTGTATCGGCATCGGGATGCTTTTCGCAGCGAAGGACTTCGCCAACGACCACTCCTTCCAGTACGCTTCTGACCGATTGAACTTCTTCCATCCCCTCCACCTCCAGTCCGATGTTGGTCAGGATTTCCCCTACCTCACGGGCAGGCAGGTCGGTGCGGATGTATTGTCTCAGCCAGTTATAGGAAATTTTCATAGGTGCAGATCAAGCTGCAAAAATAGTGCATTTCTATGAAAGCCCAAAGTGCTCAAGGGCCCTTTGAAAAAGACGGGAGTGTACCTCCGGGTAGGTCAGTTCGCCGGGCAGTGTATCTGCCAGGACCAGTTCTTCAATTTCATGTTCCAGCCGGGGGTCCAGCTTTTGCACATCTGCCCCGAAAAACCTCCCGTATTCTGTCTTTCCCTGTACCTCCACCTCATAATCACAGAGGGTTTTCAGGGTCGCTTTCACCACGCCTGCTTCCTCAGAAAGCTCCCTGAGGGCTGCCTGCCCGGGGGATTCCCCGGCCTCGATGTGTCCAGACACCAATTCCCAGCTGCTTCGTTCGCGGTGCCGCACAAAAATCCAATGATCCATGTAGCGTGCCGCCATGACCACATAGTTCAATTGCAGCGATTCAAGGGAACCCGGGGCCAGCAAGCGGATGTGAACCTGCTTCATTGCACGGTGGGCTGGAAATCCCTGGAAACCCAACGCAGATCAACGATTTGTCCCCCCCGGAGCACCTTCAGGGTATGGGTCACCGTAGAATCGACATCGTTCAGATAGGCCATGAGTTTCAGCAGGCTTTCCCGACCGGTGATTTTGATATCATCCACCGAGAGGATGATGTCTCCCCCCAGGAGGATATCCTCTTCCCCGATGGTGACTCTCAGGAATCCTCCTTTCAGGCCTATCTGGCCGGCCGGACTGTCCCTGACCACATGCTGTACCAGCCAGCCCGATTCCTGGGGAACATTCAGGATCATGGCCATTTCATAAGAAAGGATCATGGCCTCGATGCCAAAGAAACGGCTGCTTCGTTCAGCAAGCAGGGCCCGTGCCACACCGGAGGTAGCCGCAAATCCGATCCCCTCGAATCCTCCAGACCGGCTGAGGATGGAGCTGACGATGCCTATGACTTCTCCCTGGTAATTGAACATGGGCCCCCCGGAGTTCCCGGTGTTGATGGAGGCATCGGTCTGGAAGAATTCCAGTAGTTTGCCATCGTTGTAATGGTTGGGTTCGGAATGCCGGCCACTGATGACCCCCCTGGACAGGGAATAGGGAAGGCCCATGGGAGCGCCGACCACGAATACTTCATCGCCGATGCGGGTTTCATCCGAATTGCCGATCACAGCCACATGTGCATCATCGGGAACTTTTTCCAGCCGGATCAATGCCACGTCGGCCTCCCTGGAATGCCTGAAGGTTTTGGCAGCGATGGCTTCACCATCATAGAACTGCACCATGATTTTTTCGGCATTGGCCACCACGTGGGAGGCGGTGAGCACCACATTGTCTCTTACAAGCACGCCGGATCCCAGTCCCATGTTGTCGGTGAAGGTCCGGGGATCGCCTGTGCCCTCGCTTACACTTTCCGCCACATAGATGGTCACCACAGAGCGTTTGTTGGCTTCAAACAAATCGGCCAGATCCTGGGCAGTCAACGGATGCTGCAACAGGAACAGGATGGAAAGAAACAGGATATTCTTCATGTGTACAGGTGTTTTTTTGCTTGATTATTCAATGGAATGCAACACGCAAATGCTGATAAATGTTCAGTGAATGAATTTACACATAATCACAGGGTTCTCATAGATTTTAGATATTTTTGTAGCCTTAAGAAAAAAGGATGAAGCAAACACCACTTATACTGGTCACCAATGACGATGGCATCCATGCCAAGGGCCTGAAGGAATTGATCGCGGTGGCAAGGGAAAGGGGGGATGTGATCGCCATCTCCTCCCTGGAACCCATGTCGGGCATGTCGCATGCCATCACCATCAAGGTGCCCCTGAGGGTAAAACTGGTGGCGGAGGAGCCCGGGTTCAAAAGTTATCTGACCAACGGCACTCCTGTAGACGGGGTGAAACTGGTCTTCAACAGTTTGATCGAGCGCAAGCCGGACCTGCTGCTTTCGGGAATCAACCATGGCTCCAATTCCTCTTCCAGCGTGCTTTACTCCGGAACCATGGCGGCCGCCATGGAGGGGGCGGTCAATCACATTCCTTCCATGGGATTCTCTCTTTTGAACTACGATCCGGAGGCAGATTTCACAGCCTCTGCCCGGGTGGCCGGGGAAGTCATCGACCGGGTGCTGGAGAAGGGGCTTCCTGACGGAATCTGCCTGAACGTAAACATTCCCAGCCTTCCCGGCGAAGAGATCAGGGGCATCCGGATGTGCAGTCAGGCCAATGGATTCTGGAAAGAAGAATTCGAAAAGCGAAGCGATCCCAATGGCCGTGAGTATTACTGGCTTACCGGATTTTTCCATAACCGGGAACCCGACAATGGGGGGGAGGGCACCGATGAATGGGCCCTGAAGAACAAGTATGTTTCCATTGTTCCCATTCACACCGACCTGACAGCCTACGGAGTGCTTGAGGAAATGAAGAGCTGGTCCTTTAACCATATAAAGGCATGAGCGATAAGCGTTTCGATTCCATGTTGTACGGTTTGATCCCCGGCCTTTTGCTACCGCCCCTTACCCTGCTTATATTCTGGCTGGTTAAAAGCGACCTGGGTTTCTGGAATTTCCTGCAGCGTTTTCAAATGCTTGGAATGCTCTCCAAAGTGCTTAGTCTGGCTGCCGTCCCCAACCTGTTGCTCTTTTTCGTATTTATCTGGACCCACAGGAATTTTTCTGCCAGGGGGGTTATTTTCGCCACCCTGCTGGTGGCCTTTGTCATGCTCATACTCAAATTTGTCTGACAGCTTATGAAGTATTTTCTGATAGCAGGGGAAGCTTCCGGCGATCTGCATGCCTCCAGACTGATGATGGAATTGCAGGAGGCTGATCCAGGCGCCCAGTTCCGGTTCATGGGAGGTGATCTGATGGCTTCAGTGGCCGATGGGATGGTGATGCATTACAGGGAAACCTCTTACATGCTGGCTGATGTCTTTTTCCACCTGCGCAAGATCTTCCGGAACATGAGGATCCTCAAGCGGAGCCTGATTCAATGGCAACCCGATGTCCTGATCCCGGTGGATTATCCGGGATTCAACCTGCGGATGTCCCGCTTTGCCTATGGGCACGGACTCAAAGTATTCTACTTTATAACTTAAACGAACTCACTAAACCTAAAAATTTAACCAACTTTTATGAATTTCTAGACTGTAATCTACCTGTTATGCATTCTGTACCTGACGGTAGATATTACAATTATTATGGATAAATTTCAAACTCTTCACTTAACTCTATAAACTGTTTAGTCCATTTTTTACTAGATGGATAACCAGGTACTTTCCTTTTCGGGTAAGTTATTTTAAACTGCTTAATTATTTTATTATAGATACTCTTCATAAAGATTGGCTCTTTAGGCACTTCTCTTGGATGAATGTAAGGTAAGTTTTCTTGGTCAAGGTAATCAGCTAAATTTCTAAGCATATCAGCCATTGAGATATCTTTCTTATGTAATCCCATTCTTTTAAAACCA
>CBDTYO010000226.1:0-7129 GCA_965364615.1 uncultured Bacteroidia bacterium | reverse complement strand
GACCCAGTCCGCTTACCGAAAAACTGGGCAGAATGGTGAATGCGGCAGCACCGGTGGCAGCCGATTTGACAAATCTCCTTCGGGTGAGCCTTTGGCCCTGCCCTTTCAGATCGGAATTGTTTTTCATGGTCAAGATGCTTATGATGAATGCAAGATTCTTTATCGCAGGGGTTTCACAGCCACCTCCTTAAAATACACCACATCCTCCTCCCCATGGTTCTGGAGTCCCATATACCCGGAATCAGGCCGCGGGCCGTGGAAGGGCTCGAAATCCCAGGTCCTCGGAGGTGCGGGGTCTCCGTCTGTGTAATCGGTGACTTTGACCCCATTTACATAGACAATGGTCCGCGGACCGTCCAGGGTGATCTCAAAGGTGTTCCATTCCGGACCCGGCTTCCCCTGGTCGGGCACCAGGGGCTTGGTCAGGGAATAGATCATCCCGGTGGAATGGTACTCCGTTTCACCGGAAAGCTCGGGCATGTTGTCGATCTGTATTTCGTGCCCGTAGTAGACCGGCATCCACTCTTCGTAGGGCTTGATGGGAATCCGTACAAAAACCCCGGAGTTGCTGTTGGTCTTCTCCATTTTCCAGACCACGCGGATCTTACAGTTCCCGAACTTCTCTCCTTCCCAGTACAGCAATCCCATGCCTCCGTGCCCCCTGATCAGTCCATCCTCCACCGACATGGATCCATTGCCCACATGCTTCCATCCCGTCAGGTCCTTTCCATTAAAGAGCTGCCGCCATTGGGTGGTATCATTGACCTCCTGTCCGGAGGCCTCAGAAATTCCCGTTTCAGAGCCTGCCGTGCCTTGTGTGGAAGGATCGCTGCCCCGTTGACAGGACAGAGTAATTGCGGCAGAGGCAAAAACCAGAACCAGGACCAGAATGCGGCTCCTGAAGCCCCGGATCTTTTCTGCGTTGCTTGTTTTCATGATATATGATAAGAGGTGTTCAGACATTTGTCCAAGGTTTATTCTCCCCGCTTGTTGCTCAGGGTGGCATTTTTTACCATGGGTCGGGCCCAGAAACTCACGCTCAGAATATACAGGAGAGGCACAAAGAGGACCATCATTCCCGCCTGCAAGCCCATCAGGTCTTTCAGTTTCCCGATGAGCAGGGAAAAGATGGCTCCCCCGGCAATGGCCGTACAGAGAATTCCGGCAAAAGAACCGTGGTATTTGGGAACACTGTTCAGTGCCAGGGAAAATATGATGGCATACATGACTGAAAGACAAAATCCCAGGGCTGCAAATCCGAACAAGGCAAACCGGACCGGGCCAAAGAGGGCCAGCGCAAGGATAATCAGTGCAGCCGCTGAAAATATCCCCAGAACTACCTTGCTGTCGAGTATTTTCAAGAGTCCCAGGCCCAGGAAACAACCCACGGTCATCATTCCCCAGAACAGACCTACCGTGCGGGCCCCCTCTGTTTCAGGAGCCAGTCCGTGGTAGGTCCTGAGAAATTCAGAGATCCAGTTGGCGATTCCCTGTTCGGTTCCCACATAGGCAAAGATCCCCAGGAAAAAAAGTACCACGGTCTTCTGTTTGAATAGCTGCATATGGGTTTCCCAGGCGCCCACGATTTCATCCTCCTTTCGGATCACTTTGGGAAACCTGGTATTAAGGATCAGCACCAGCATCAGAAAACTTACCACGGAGAATACCAGGTAGATGGAGACCCAGGGTAGTCTGACCGGTGTCAGGAATGAAATCACATCCAGGAGTACACCCTGCTCATCGGCTGCAGCCGCCAGATGCGTTACCAGGTAGGAATATACAAAGGGGCTCACAAAGGAAGCTGCCCCGAATACCAGCTGGGCCACCACCGAATTAAAGGCGAAATGTTCTTCCCCACCCACAACCCTCAGCAAGGGATAGAGAGCCACTTGTAAGAGGGCCATGCCCGATCCGATCATAAACAGGGAGACCAGGAATACGGGGAAAACAGGGATGGCAGAAAACAGCACAGCCCCCATCAATGCCAGTGCCCAGGCCAGGATCAGGCTCCGCTTCTCCCCATAACGCTGCACGAACATGCCCGAAGGGATCGACATAAGGGCATAGGCAATGAAAAAGGAAAAGGGAAGGAGCCCTGTCATGGTACCGGTCAGCTGGTAGCTATCACTCACATTGGGATTGATGGATCCCAGGATATTGGTGAGAAAAGAGATGGCAAAAAAGACCAGGAAGATCAGAAAAAGAATCAGGAGATTACGTTTCACGGTAGTGCATATTTAGACCCAGTAAGTTAATTATAATTCCGGGGCACGCCGATTCTCCGGGAAACAAAATATGCATTATATTCATCCCATGATCCGGTCTATGAACAAGAAAATCCTGGACCTTGCCATTCCCAACATCATTAGCAATCTTTCCATTCCGCTGCTGGGCATTGTGGACATGGCCCTGATGGGACACCTCGGGTCGGATGCCTATATCGGGGCCATAGCCCTGGGCTCGCTGATCTTCAATTTCATATACTGGGGTTTGGGATTCCTGAGAATGGGAACCAGCGGCTTTACCGCCCAGGCCTGGGGGCGAAGGGATCTGCCGGAGACCATCCTGGTATTCTCCAGGGCAGTGTTCATCGGCCTGGCCACCGGTGCCCTCCTGCTCCTGCTGCAGAAGCCCATTGAGATTTTCAGTTTCTGGGTCCTGAAGGGGGAAAGCCAGGTGGAGGACCTGGCCATGGCCTATTTCAGGATCCGGATCTGGGCAGCACCGGCTGCCTTGGGGCAATTTGCCCTGCTGGGTTTTTTCCTGGGCATGCAGAATGCCCGCTTGCCCATGGTGGTGCTGGTCTCCACCAACGTGATCAACATTGCCTGCTCCTACCTCTTTGTGATGGAACTGGACATGGAATCCAATGGGGTGGCCCTGGGTACGGTGATTGCCCAATACAGCGGACTGGTGCTGGCCATGTACTTTTTCAGAAAGTATTTCAGGCGATTGTTCAGGTACTGGTCCCTGCAGGGCACCATCCAGTGGGCCAAACTGAAACACTTTCTGCTGATCAACAAGGATATTTTTATCCGGACCATGTGCCTGGTGGCGGTATTCTCCATCTTTACGGCCCGCTCGGCCAGTTCCGATGTGCAGAACCAGGGCGAGGATACCATCCTGGCGGTGAATTCCCTACTGATGCAGTTCTTTATGTTCTTTTCCTTCCTCATCGATGGTTTTGCCCATGCCTCGGAAGCGCTGACAGGCAAATTTATCGGGGCCGGTGACCGCTCCTCCCTGAAAAGTTCCATCCGTCTCATGTTTGTCTGGGGAACCGGGATCAGCCTGCTCTTTACCCTGGTGTACCTGCTTGGGGGGGATGCCATCTTCAGGGCCCTGACCAGCAATCCGGAGGTGATCGCCAATGCCAGGCCCTATTTCTTCTGGGTGGTGATGGTTCCCATGGTATCCTTTGCCGCCTTTCTCTGGGATGGAATCTTTATCGGGGCCACTGCCGGTCCGGAGATGCGCAATGCCATGCTGGTCTCCACACTGGTGGTCTTCTTTCCCGCTTATATCCTGGCCGGCCGCCTCCTGGGCAACCATGGCCTCTGGCTGGCCTTCATACTCTTTATGGTAGCCCGGGGGGTCAGCATGCAGGTACTGGCCAGAAAGGCAGTCTACGCCAAGGTGGCTTAGTTATTTTTCTCCCGTTTCCTTTCGTGCTCGGCCAGCAGGATCTTCCGGAGCCGTATGGACTGGGGGGTGACCTCCACATATTCGTCCTCCCCCACATATTCCAGCGCCTCCTCCAGGGAAAACTTGATGGCCGGGGCAATGGAAACCTTCTCGTCGGAACCGGAGGCCCGCATATTGGTGAGCTTCTTGGTCTTGATCACATTGACCACCAAATCGTCCTGTTTGGTGTGCTCCCCGATGACCTGTCCGGCATAAATGGGCTCCATGGGATCGATGAAAAACTTGCCCCGGTCCTGCAACTTATCGATGGAATAGGAGATGGAGGTGCCGGTTTCCATGGCAATGAGTGCTCCGTTGCGTTTGCGTACCAGCTCTCCTTTCCAGGGCTCATACCCCGAGAACCGGTGGGAGATCACCGCACTGCCCTCGGTGGCAGTCAGGATGGGCTGTCTCAGGCCGATCAGGCCCCTGGCTGTGATCTTGAACTCCAGGTTGACCCGGTCATCTTTCTTCTCAATGTTCAGGATATCTCCCTTGCGGCCGGTGACAATCTCAATCACCTTGCCGGAGAACTCCTCATCCACATTGATGTAGAGCAGCTCCACAGGCTCGTGCTTGAATCCATCTATTTCCTTGATGACCACCTTGGGCTGTCCCAGCTGCAGTTCATAGCCTTCACGGCGCATGGTCTCAATCAGAATGCTCAGGTGCAGGATCCCCCTTCCATAGACCATCAAACGATCGGGGGAATCGGTATCCTCCACTTTGAGGGCCAGGTTCTTTTCGGTTTCCTTGATCAGGCGTTCCCGCACATGCCTGGAGGTCACGAACTTCCCCTCCTTTCCAAAAAACGGGGAATTGTTGATGGTGAAAAGCATGCTCATGGAGGGTTCATCGATGGAAATGGGGGGCAGGGCTTCCGGGTTCTCAAAATCGGCAATGGTATCCCCGATATCAAAATCTTCCAGCCCCAGCACAGCTACTATTTCCCCCGATGTAATCTCTTTTTTGGTCTTCTCTTTTCCCAGGCCTTCGAAGGTATAAAGCTCTTTGACGGTGGATTTATGGTTCAGGCCGTTTCGCTGCACAATGCTTACCTGGTCGCCCATCTTGATGCTGCCGCGGTGAATCTTACCTACTGCGATTCTGCCCGTGTAGGAGGAGTAGTCCAGGGAGGATATTTGCAGCTGGAGGGTCCCGGGGTTTTCCACCGGGGCATCAAAGTATTCTATGATGGTATCCAAAAGGTAGGTCATGTCGTCGGTGGGGGTCCTCCAGTCGGGTCCCATCCAGCCCTGCTTGGAGGATCCATACACGGTGGGATATTCGAGCTGCTCTTCGGTGGCATCCAGGGCAAACATCAATTCAAAAACCAGATCGTTGGTTTCTTCGGGATTGCAATTGGGCTTGTCCACCTTGTTGACCACCACGATGACCTTCTTGCCCAGCTCCAGGGCCTTCTGCAACACAAAACGGGTTTGGGGCATGGGCCCTTCAAAGGCATCCACCAGCAGCAGAACCCCTTCGGCCATGTTCAACACCCGTTCCACCTCTCCGCCGAAGTCGGAGTGACCCGGGGTATCGATGATGTTGATCTTGGTCCCCTGATAGTGTACCGAGACGTTCTTGGAAAGAATGGTGATGCCCCGTTCCCGTTCCAGGTCGTTGGAATCGAGGATCAGATCCCCCATCTCCTGGTTGTCCCGGAACAAATTGACCTGGTGTAATATCCGGTCCACCATGGTGGTCTTGCCATGGTCGACGTGTGCGATGATCGCTATGTTTCTTAAGTCCATCTCTATGCCTGCTTTAAATGAGCCGCAAAAGTACGATAAAACATTAAGAGTCAAAATAATTGTCGTACTTTCGCGGCTCAATCTTACGTTATGGAATTTAAGGACTTAGGGCTGTCGAATGAGCTGCTGAAAGCTGTCAAAAAATTGGGATTTGAAAGCCCTTCGGAAATTCAGGAAAAGGCCATTCCCATCCTGGCCGCGGGGGAGAAGGATTTTGTGGGCCTGGCCCAGACAGGAACCGGCAAAACGGCTGCTTATGGTTTGCCCCTGATCCAGCACACCCATTTTGACGAACCCCATACCCAGGCCCTGGTCATTTGCCCCACCAGAGAGCTCTGCATGCAGATCACCAAAGACCTGGAAACCTTTTCGGCCTATCAGAAGCAGCCCAACATCACGGCGGTCTATGGAGGAGCCAGCATCTCTGACCAGATCCGCAAGCTCAAAAAAGGCGCCCACATTGTGGTGGCCACACCGGGCAGGCTCCTGGATCTGATCGAAAGAAAAGCCGTCAAGCTGAAATCGGTGCAAAGGGTGGTCCTGGATGAAGCCGATGAAATGCTGAACATGGGCTTCAAGGAGGATATTGACAATATCCTGAAACAGACTCCGGCCATGAAGCGGGTCTGGCTCTTCTCCGCCACCATGCCCAAAGCGGTCAAAAGGATAGCCAGCAACTACATGATCAACCCGGTGGAGGTAGTCATTGGCAAGCAAAACAGTGTGGCCGCCAACATTGAGCATCGCTACTTCATGATGAAGGAGCGGGACCGTTATGCGGCCCTGAAAAGGATCCTGGACTATTACCCGGATATCTTCGGACTCATATTCTGCCGGACCCGGAGAGAAACCGGACAAATCGCCGACAAGCTGGAAAAAGAAGGATACAATGTGGTGGCCCTGCACGGCGACCTGAGTCAGGCCCAGCGGGACTCGGCCATGAAGAAATTCAGGGAAAGAACGGTCAGGGTCCTGGTGGCCACCGATGTGGCGGCCCGTGGGATCGATGTGCAGGATATCACCCATGTGATCCATTATATGCTCCCCGACGATGTGGAGAACTATACCCACCGCAGCGGCCGCACTGCCCGTGCCGGACGCTCGGGCCTGTCACTGGCCCTTGTCAACACACGCGAAATATACAAGATCAGGCAGGTGGAGGCCCTCCTGCAGACCAAGCTCCAGGCCTCAGCCATTCCGGATGCGGAAGCCATCTGCGAAAAACAGATGTACGCTTTGATGGACAAGGTAGTAAGCACCCAGGTCGATGAGGAGGCCATCGATCGTTACTGGCCGGTCTTTTATAAGAAGCTGAAAGACATGCCGGCAGAAGAGATCGTATTGAAATTCATCTCCATGGAACTCAATGCCTTTCTCGAATACTACAAGGGCTCAGCAGATTTGAATGCCAGTCTTGAAAAAGGCGATGCTGGCAGGGGAAAGGCCAGGGCGCAGGGAAGAGAGGGAGGCCGGGAAGGTGGTAAATTCAACCGGAATCTCACAGGGCCCAAGAAACGCTTCTTTATCAGCCTGGGAGAGAAGCAGAACCTGAATAAAGGGGCCTTGCTTCGCCTGGTTTGCAGTGAAACAGGGATCGAGAGTTATCACATGGGGCGCATAGATCTTCATGCCCGCCATGCCTTTTTTGAGGTGGATGAGAAAGTGGCCCACCAGGTATTGCCCAAGAT
>CBDTYO010000225.1:0-7137 GCA_965364615.1 uncultured Bacteroidia bacterium | reverse complement strand
ATATCAGCCTGGGTGCATCCATGGAGGAGGCCAGATACCTGATCTTTTTTGAAGATGGGACACTGCCCGACCCAAAGCTATTTGAGGCAGTTCCTCTGGATACCCGGACCTACCACCTATACCGGAAATTTGACTGAGGGCAGGGAGATCCAGGACGAACCAAAAAATAAAAGACCGTCCCAAGTGGATATAGGACGGTCTCTGTATGAAATCATAATATCTAGTGTCGGCCAAAGAGTTTAATCTCGGCACGTTTCCCGTGATTTGTTTTGGTTTCGTACCGGAACACGACCTTTTTAATGACCCTGTTGCCTCCCCTCAGATCTATCACCCTGGATTCTCCACCAGCGGGTATATGCACCCTTAGGGGAATGTCTTCGATGCTCCCGTTTCCGTAATGGACCTTCATATCATACAAGGTGATGGGGCGCTTCGTTACCTTGATCTTTAAAGCATTGAAGCTTCCTTCGGTGTGGGTCACGTAGATTTCATCCCGGTCAAAGGATTTATTGATTTTCCGGGTCCCGAGGTAATCCCACCTGGGAGGGATAATTGCTGCCGAGGCGATCATGCTGATGATCAAGCCCAGGATTATGATGCTGAATTTTTTCATGTCTGTGTGATGTATTGGTTTTCAATGGTAACACACACAGCCATTGCCATACCCCTATTAAGGAGGGGAAAATAATACAGGGCCGCCCGGTGCAAGGGAACCTCACAGGGCCACCAGATGTGCTTGCACCAGCCGTTCGAAACGGGTCATAAGAAGCCGCAATATGGGGTGATCCACTTCAAAGTAAAAATGGTCCAATTGATTCACCGGAAGTACTTTGGGAGATGTGCCGGAAAGGAGGGCAGAGGCCAGGCTTCCCAGGGAGCTGAGGTCCATGGTTTTTTCCATGAAGGTAATTCCTTCGTCCTGTGCAATCTCCAGCACGTATTTCCGGGTAATTCCGGGGAGCACTTCTGAGGTGGGAGCCGTGATCAGGCAGTCGTGACGGTCGATAAAAAACAGGTTCGACCGGCTCCCTTCGGTCACCTGCTTCTTCCTGTTGGTAAGCACAGCCTCGTAGATCCCATGTTCCTGGATGTACCGGCCCACGGAGGTTCTGAAATGATCGTCCCATTTCTTAATGCCAGGTTGGGGCCTGGTGTAGGGATAGCTTTTCAGGCGCACGCCCTTTTGATACATGGCAGCACTGGGATAGAAATAGGGGATGAAATAGCAGAGCAGGTCCGCTCCGTTTTCCCCGGAGGGCTGTAGGCAAATCCTGATATTCCCAAAAGTCAGTGAATTCTGTTTCAGCAGAAGGCCCAGGTGACTCACCAGCGTTTCTTCACCGGGAAATTCGATCCCGGATCCCTCCAGGGATTTTCTCAGACGCCTGAGGTGATCAGGGAGAAACAGGAGTTTTCCATCGATCAGGCGCAAGACTTCATAATAGATGTCGGCAGACATATCAGGCTTGAATCCTGATACATCTGCCGAAATCCCATTGATGATATACTTTGTTCCTAGAATCTTTCCTTGTATCATTCCACCCTGATGGAGGCAGCCGGATTCATCCTTGAGGCTTTCAATGATTGCCAGCTCACGGAGATTACGGCAATGGTTATTGACAGCAACAAAGATATGATAAAGGTCCAGAAGGGAAACTCCACCCGGTAGGTAAAATTCTGAAGCCAGCTTTTCAGGACAAAATAGGCCACGGGCCAGGCAAGCACATTGGAGATCATGACCCATTTTGAAAACTGGGTCAGAAACAGCCACAGGATCTGGTTCTGTGTGGCACCCATCACCCTTCTGACCCCGGTTTCGCGGGTCCGTTTCACCGTCATAAAGGAAGAAAGGCCCAGAAGTCCAATGGCTGCAATGAAGATGATCAGGATGGTGAAGGAGATGACCAGCGCAAACACCACCTTTTCTTCCTTATACAAGGCATCCAGTTCATCGTTCAGAAAGCTGTACTGAAGGGGGAATACAGGATGAAAAGATTCCCTGACTTCTTCAATCCAGTCAATCACCCCCTGCATATCATCCCCGTTGATTCTGAGGGTAAGGGTGCGCATAAAGCCTGCATTATCGAAGCAGCGAAGCACCAGGGGCTCCACGGGATTGTGGAGGGACCCGTAATTAAAGTCCTTGACCACTCCGATGATTTCGCCTTCCGGCGTGTTGGCTCCCTGGATGTTTACACCGGGGATGAATCGTTTGCCCAGGGCAGAATCTCCCCATTGCATTTCCCTCACCAGCGCTTCGTTCACCACAAAGGCATTGGTCAGATCCGAACCGAATTCCCTGTCATAGAAGCGTCCTTCTACCAGGGTGAGGCCCATCACATCCAGATAATCGTGGTTGATGATGCAGTTATTGAAGGCCTTTTCCAGCATTTCGCCGTTGTTTTGCTCGGCAGTCATCACTTGTTTGCCGTAAAATCGTCCAGGCGCTGTGGTGGAGGTGGCCGTTCCTTCAATGGCAGGATTTCGCTCTAGCTCTTCCATGAAGGCCACCACGTTGTTTGAAATGGCCGTGTCATTCATGGACAGGAGCAGGATCTGGTCGCGGTCAAATCCCAGGTCCTTGTTCTGTATAAAGTTCATTTGCAGGGCCACCACAATCGAACCGATGATCATGACCGCCGAAATGAGGAACTGTACAATGACCAATCCCCTGCGCAGCCAGCCCCGGTCTTTGCCGCTGATGCCATTGCCTTTCAGGATGGACACCGGGTTGAAAGAGGCCAGGTAGGTCGCAGGGTACATGCCTGAAATAAATCCTGTGATTAGGGAGATCCCCAGGATGAAAAGGAGGATCGAGGGTTTCAGCAGGGTACGAAAATCAAAGGCTGCACCCGTTAAATTGTTGAACAGGGGAAGGACCAGCAGGGTCAGAAATGCGGAAACCAGCCCCGCGACCAGGGCCATGAATATAGATTCACCCAGGAATTGTGACCTCAGGGTCCCTTGCTGGGCCCCGCCCACTTTTCGTATCCCGATTTCCTTGCCGCGGCTGGTGGCCCGGGCAGTGGTCAGGTTGGCATAGTTGATGCTGGCTATGACGATCAACAGCACTGCAATGATGCCCATGATGTAGACATAGTTCATGTTTCCCTTGGGCAGGTCCCAGGTAAGTTCGTCCTTTTGAAAATGGACGTCGGCCAGGGGGGTGATCCTCAACTTGAAGGATGCATTGATCTGATCGCCCAGTTCTGCCATGTATTTATCATAGAATTCAGGCATTTTGGAAAGGACCATGTCAGGAGTGGTGTTCTCTGCCATCAATACATAGGTATAGGTGGTGACATTCCAGAAAGATCCCGCGCTTCTGTCGTTGAATCTTTCGCTTCCAATCTGTTCCTCGATCGTGGCTGTGGAAATCAATCCGTTATAACGGAGATGCACGTTTCCGGGAAGGTCTTCGAACACTCCGGTGATATTGAATGTGGTGCCTTGAAGGTCCTCCATGCTTTTTCCAACCACATCCCAGGTCCCGAAGTATTTGTAAGCCAGGGAACGACTTACCACCATGGAGAAGGGTTCGGCCAGGCAGGTGCTGGGGTCCCCCGCGATAAAAGATACGGTAAAGACCTTGAAAAGGGTGGAATCGGCCAGCATGATGCTGTCTTCCTTGAAAGAATCTTCATCCCGCTTGAAATAGAAATCCCTTCGGGGCAGGATGCGTGCCTGTTCGACAATTTCGGGATAATCGTCTTTGAGGGTAGGTCCCAGGGGGATCTGTGTAATGGCGGTCAGGTCCTGTTTTTCACTGATGAAAAAGTCCCCTTCCAGCCGGTAGATGCGCTCGAAATTCTCATTGTGCTTATCATAGGTAAGTTGGTCCTGGATGTAGATGAATATCAGGATGGTGGCGGTGATACCTACGGCAAGCCCAAGCAGGTTCAGGAGCGTAAAAAACTTATCCCGGACTGCATTCCTGAGCAGGGAAAGGAGGTAATTTCTGAAAAGTGACATCGGAGCGTGGGGTTTTTGGTTATGCAATCAATATAGATTTCAATTGTAATGCCAAAACTCACAATTCATTTAAAATTAGCAGGTTAAACTTTTCAGGCCTGAATACAAGTGTACGATTCCGAATTATCGGTGTACACTTCCGGACACGATGAGGGTCTTTTCATATTAAATGATAATTTTGCTACATTTACTTTCAGCCGCATGGCGATTATGTTACTCTATGGGCAGACTGATCTTTTTTATTGATGATGATAAGGTGATTCTTAATCTCCTGGAGTATACATTTCAGAGCCGCCGGGATTATGATGTGATCTGTTACAAGACAGGAGAAGAGTGTCTGGAAAATTTGCACCGCAATCCCAATCTGATCGTACTGGACCACATACTTGAGAGTATGGATGAAGATTCGCTCAATGGCCTGGAAACACTGAAAGAAATTCGGAAGGTCAATAAGGAGGTGCCTGTTGTGATTCTCACCGGACAGGGAGATGATCAGTTGCTTTCTGAATTCATGGAGAACGGGGCGGACAAATACCTGACCAAGGACGATTATTTCATCAACTCCCTCATTGAAACCATTGAAGGGGCACTTGGCTGATCTTCCTTTTTTTATTTTTCCCTGGCATGCACTTTTAATCCCCTAAGTGTCATCAATTAATGCGCATGTTTAGTTTTTTTATATAAGATAAATTTATACTTTTGCACTCCCAAATTGAAGCATTGTGAGCAAGCGGGGTACATATGCATTACGCATTTCAGGTTTAGGCGAGGGGGATCACGATTTTTCATTTGAACTTGACAGACAGTTCTTTGCATTATATGAGCATCCGGAAATTGATCATGGAAATGTGCTTGCGGAGGTCAGACTGGAAAAGAAACAGGGACTTATCTCCCTCCATTTTTCTTTGAAAGGGGAAGTGGAAGTGGAATGCGACCGTTGCCTTGAAAGATTTATGACAGACATTTCCACCTCCCAGTCCATGTTTGTGAAGATGGGAGACACCCCCGGGGAAATTGAGGATGATGTGTTGATGATCGGAAGGGATGATCATGAAATTGAGGTGGGACAGTATTTGTTTGAGTTTATTGTACTTGCGCTTCCCTACCAGAAAGTTCACCCCGACGATGCAGCAGGAAATTCAACATGTGATCCGGAGATGTTGAAGCAACTGGAAGCTCACAGGTTCAGGGAAGTAAACCAGAAAGATCACAGCGATCCCAGATGGGATGTTTTGAAAGATATCATTGAATAAACGAAATAAAAATGGCACATCCGAAAAGAAAAATTTCGAAGACCAGAAGAGACAAGAGAAGGACGCACTATAAGGCAGAAGCTCCTACGCTCTCCACCTGTTCCACTACCGGAACTGTTCATGAACGTCACCGTGCATATTATGTGGACGGCAACCTTTACTACAAGGGCAAGCTGGTCATTGATGCAGAAGCCGATTTAAGCTAAGGATCACACACACCAGGTTGACTGCCCGGTAATCCATGCGGATTGGGATCGATACGATGGGGGGCGATTATGCTCCCGGCTCCACCATAGGAGGGGCGATTCTTGCCAGAGAATCCATGCCCGGCAATGTGGATATTGTATTGGTAGGGGACCAGGAGATCATCAAGCGATATGCCGAGGAGCACAAGCTCGATCTCGGCAGAATATCTATAATTCATACCAAGGATAGTGTGGGGATGAACGATCATCCCCTGAAGGCATTTAAGGAAAAGCCAGATTCCGGATTGTTTCTGGGCCAAAAGATGTTGATGGAAGGTTCTCTGGATGGGTTTTGCAGTGCGGGTAACACCGGCGCCATGATGGTGGGTGCCATGCAGATCATCACTTCCATTCCGGGCATCATTCGTCCGGCCATTGCTGCTCCCGTTCCCAATGTGGATGCCTCCCCGGCCATTATGCTCGATGTGGGCCTCAATCCGGATGCGCGCCCCGATGTTTTATACCAATATGGTTCCATAGGTACCATTTATTCAAAATTGGTACATGGAATTGAGATCCCCAGGGTAGCTTTGTTGAATGTAGGCCAGGAAGAGAGCAAGGGGAACCTGGTGACCCGGAGTGCGTACCAGTTGATGAATGAGTCTTCTGCCTATCATTTCATTGGAAATATGGAGGCCAATGAGTTCTTTGTGACAAGCCGGGCAGATGTGATTGTCACCGATGGCTTCATTGGAAACATGATGTTGAAGCAGGCAGAGGCATTTTACCAGTTGATTTCCCTCAAGGAAGTCTGCGATGGTTACTTTGAAATGTTTAATTTTGAAAATTTTGGAGGAACCCCGGTATTGGGAATCAATGCCCCTTTGGTCATTGGGCATGGTGTCTCCAATGAAACAGCAATAAAGAACATGCTCCTGCACACCTATGAGGTAGTTTCCGCTAAATTGGTAAACAGGATCAAAGAAGAACTGGACAAATGAGCAAGATTGATGCAGGAATCACCGGAATTCATGGCTGGGTACCCGAATACAGGCTTACCAACGATGAACTGAGCACCATGGTGGAAACCACCGATGAATGGATCATGCAAAGGATCGGGATCAAGGAGCGCAGGATATTGAAGGAAGGAGCGACCTCCGACATGGGTGCAAAGGCCGTGGAAGGATTGCTGAAGAAAACCAATACAGATCCAGAGGAGGTAGAACTGGTGATTTGTGCCACCATTACCTCGGACTATCATTTTCCCGCCACAGCCAATCTGATCAGCGACAAGGTGGGCATGAAAAATGCCTGGAGCTTTGACCTTTCAGCAGCCTGTTCTGGATTTGTGTTTGGACTACAGACTGCTTGCAGTTTTGTGCAATCGGGTCAGTATAAGAAAGTGGTATTGGTAGGCGCCGATATGATGTCGGCCATCACCGACTATACCGACCGGACCACCTGTCCCCTCTTTGGGGATGGCGCAGCGGCTGTGCTTTTGGAACCCGTGGAAGAGGGACTGGGTGTCCGGGATGCCATTCTGCAGGTGGATGGAGATGGCGTGAAGAATTTACATATGAAAGCAGGGGGATCCTTGCGTCCGCCCACCCATGAGACGGTGGATGCCAGGGAGCATTTTGTGTTCCAGGAGGGCCAGGCCGTCTTCAAAGTGGCTGTATCCAAGATGGCCGATGTATCCGTGGAGATCATGGAAAAGAATGGACTTA
>CBDTYO010000224.1:0-7142 GCA_965364615.1 uncultured Bacteroidia bacterium | reverse complement strand
TTGATTGAGGGTTTCCCCAGTCAAGGCTTTAAAAATGCGATGAAAATGGAATGGTCGTTGCCATGGGGATTTTCGGCCGTCCCGGTTTTCCCGCAGACCCTGATGTCCGCAATCCTGGCATTCCTTGCCGTGGAACCTTTGCCTCCATTCACCACCAGGTCCATTCCCTCCACAACGGGTCCGTAATTGGCGGTATCTATGGTGGTATAATGTCGTTCCAGGTATCTTTCATCGATTTGCGCATCCCCTTCAATGTCTTTCACCAGGTGAGGGGTGATGTAGTATCCCCGGTTGGCAATGGTGGCCGTCATGTTGGCCATCTGGATGGGTGTAATCAGCAATTCACCCTGCCCAATGGCCAGGGAACGGATGGTCACATAATTCCAGTGGTTTTCCCCGTAGATCCTGTTGAAGTAGGAAGATTCCGGGATATTGCCATTCAGCTCGTTGGTGAGTTCAATTCCCAGAGGTTGGGTGAATCCCATAGAAAGCAGGTGCGAGCGCCAGTTATCGTAGCTTGCTGCTGTACTGGGAAACTTTACATCTTGCATGACGCTCTTCAGAACATTGATGAAGTAGGTGTTGCAGGAATTCTGAATGGCCTCGATCAGGTTCAGGGGCGTGTCGTGCAAATGGCACCCGGTATGGATATTGCCCACATAAAAGCCATAATAACAATGGTGGGAGGTGCGGACCGAAATGACCTTTTCCTGAAGTCCAATAAGGGCCATGAGGGTTTTAAAGGTAGAACCGGGAGGATATTGGGCCATCAATGCCCGGTTAAAAAGGGGATTCAGCGTATCGGCTGCCAGGTTACCAAAAGCAGTGCCAAGACTCCGACCCACCAATAGATCGGGGGTATAGCTGGGTGCACTGACCAGGGCAAGTACCTCTCCTGTGGCTGGCTCCAGGGCCACAATGCTGCCCACATAGGGGGACATCAGTTTTTCTCCGTATTCCTGTAGTTCCATATCCAGGGTGGTGGTCAGGTTGTTGCCCACCTCGACCTGTACGTCGAGCCTTCCCCCCTGATAGGATTCGATGGTCTGATTGTGCACATCTTTCAGGAAAACATTTTGTCCTTTCTGCCCCCTCAGATAAGGTTCATAGGCCTTCTCAATTCCACTTACGCCTATGTAATCGCCCAACTGGTAATAGGGATCATTATCCAGGATGGATTGATCTACCTCACCCACATAGCCAAGCGCATGGGAGGCGACGGGAAGGGTATACTCCCTGAGGGTACGTGTCTGCACATAGAATCCGGGAAACTGAAATAGTTTTTCCTGGAGCAGGGCTGCTATTTCGTAGCTCACCTGCTTCATAAAAACCGAAGGGACCCGGTTGGAATAGGACCTGGCTGCCCGGAGTCTTCCAATGGCATCTTCGCGGCTAATATCCAGGATCTGGCATATTTCGGTGGTATCGAAGGGCTCCAGCAAACGGGGTGTGACCATGATATCATATGCAGCTTTGTTGTAAACCATGATCTTTCCGTGACGGTCGTAGATCAGACCCCTTGCCGGATAAATAACCCTGACGCTCTGGGCATTGCTCAAGGCATACTGCGCATAAGATTTGTCGAGCACCTGAAGCTGGAACAGGCGGATGACAAAGACCAGCGCTACAAGGATGATTGCAGCGGCAAAAACATACCTTCTGTCAGAATACTGATTCATTTATCTCCGGAATACAAAATACTGGCTGAGCACAATGGTTGAGGCGGACAGGATGGTGCTCAGGATCACCCGGAGAAAGGTACTTAAAAATTCCTTCAACTGGAATACCTCCAGGTAGAAGAGGGCTAAGTGATGGATGAAGACGATGACCAGGGTATATTTCAGGAACCAGTAAAAGCCATAGTAGTGGATTCGTGGGAAGGAATCAGGTTCATATCCGTCCCTTGGAGCAAGCAGGTCCAGCATGTAGGATCTGGCAAAGGCTGCCAGAACAGTCGCAGCCGTGTGCATCCCCAGGGTGTTGCTGAACAGGTCTATGGTGAGTCCCAATCCAAAGCCTGCAAGCAATTGAAGCCACCTGGGTGTTTCAAACGGCATCAGCAGTATGAATAACAGGTAGACATAAGGGATCATGTACCCATTGATCAACACATGATCCATCACCAGGACCTGAAAGAGGACCACCACGACAAACCTGAGTATATTTCTGGCAAGAATGTACATTACCTATACTGGTTTTGCAGGTTTAATTGCTCTTCCTGCCTGTAATTGCGTATCACATTTACATGGTAAAGACGTTGAAAATCAGTAAAAAGAGATACCCGGATATCGTAGAAGTTGCCCCGGTCCAGGGAAAAGGATTCAATGGTACCTACCTTGATCCCTTCCGGGAATATGGATGAAAACCCACTGGTGACAATGGTATCTCCCTCGGCCAAATCCACATGAAAGGGGATTTCCGTAAGCACTGCACTCAGGGGCGAGTCTCCCTCCCATTGAAGGATCCCGGCATAGTTGTTGGATTTGATTTTGACACTCAATTTGAACTCCCTGTTGATGACCGGAATGACTGTGGAAAAATTGGCTGAACTTTCCAGGACAATTCCCACCAGGCCCCTGTCGGAAATGACCCCCATGTCGCGGAAGACTCCCTGTTTTTTCCCTTTATCCAGTGTAAGGAAGTTGTACTGTTTGTAAATGCTTTTGTGCACCACCCTTGAGGGTACGAAGAAATACCTTTGCCCCCCTGAGTTCAGTGATTACCGTGGCTGTATCCAGGCTGCTGGTGATCAGATCCAGCTTGTTTCTCAATTCCATATTCTCATCCGCCAGCTGCTGGTTGACCTCCTTCAGGGAAAAATATTCCCTGGCACCATCCACCCTGCTGTAGATGAATCCAGTGACCTGACGGTTAAGCCCGATCAATTTGGATCGCTGGTAATGACTGCTCTGAACAATAAGGGCAATGGCAATTATTTCCAGGAACAGAAACAAGAGCAGGTCGGAGTATTTTTGAATAAACCTGAGCAGCGTCCTCATAGGCAATATTCGATCCCCTTTCTAGCGCATCAGGAAAGGGTACTTGTCCACGTTTCTGAGGGCGATCCCGGTACCCCGGGCCACGGCCTGAAGGGGATCTTCAGCCACATGGAACGGGATGGAGATCTTATCAGCAAGTCTTCGGTCCAGCCCCCTCAGCAAGGCTCCACCCCCGGCAAGATAGATCCCCTTGCTTACAATATCGGCATACAGTTCCGGCGGGGTCTGTTCCAGCACAGAAAGGATGGCTGTTTCCACCTTTGATATGGATTTGTCCAGGCAATGCCCGATCTCCTGGTAGGAGATGGGAATCTCAATGGGCAGGGCAGTCATCAGGTTGGGACCCCTGACATAGAAATCCTGTGGAGGTTCATCCAGCTCGGGAAGGGCCGAACCCACCTGGATTTTGATATCTTCCGCGGTCCGCTCTCCGATCTTGATGTTGTGCTGGTGCCTCATATAGGTCTGAATGTCCGAGGTAAAGCCGTCACCGGCCACCCTGATGGACTGGTTGCACACGATCCCTCCCAGGGCGATCACCGCTATCTCGGTGGTCCCCCCGCCAATATCCACCACCATGCAACCTTCGGGAGCTTCCACATCGAGTCCGATACCGATGGCCGCTGCCATGGGTTCAAAGATCATATAGACATCCCGGCCTCCGGCATGTTCCGCAGAATCGCGCACAGCCCGGCGCTCTACCTCGGTGCTGCCCGAAGGAATGCACACCACCATCTTCAGGGAGGGCGTAAAAAGTTTGCGTTTGGTATTGATCATCTTGATCATCCCCCTGATCATCAGTTCTGCTGCCTGAAAATCTGCAATAACCCCGTCTCGCAGGGGCCTGATGGTCTTTATATCTTCATGGGTTTTGCCATGCATCTGCCTGGCTTTTTCCCCTATGGCTATCAGTTTTCCCGTATGCTGGTCGATGGCCACAATGGAAGGCTCATTGACAACCACCTTTTCGTTGTGAATGATGATTGTATTGGCTGTGCCCAGGTCAATGGCAAGTTCCTGCTGAAATGAAAACAAACCCATATATAGTCTTATTAGTTGATCAATGTTTAAAATGTCTGATTCCGGTGAATACCATGGCCACCTTGTGGGCATCACAGTAATCTATGGAATCCTGGTCACGCACCGATCCGCCGGGTTGTACCACAGCCCTGATACCCGCTTTTTCGGCGATTTCCACGCTATCGGCGAAGGGGAAGAAAGCGTCAGAGGCCATCACTGCCCCCTCCAGGTCAAATCCGAAATGCAGTGCTTTTTCAATGCTTTGCTTCAGGGCATCCACCCTGGAGGTTTGTCCCACTCCTGAGGACAGAAGTTGTTGGTTTTTGGCCAGTACGATGGCATTGGATTTGGTGTGCTTTACGATCTTGTTGGCAAATACCAGGTCAGCCAGCTGCTCCGCTGTGGCCAGGTGCTTGGTGGCCGGCTTCATATCGCTTTCCGATTCGGTGGAGAGATCCCGGTCCTGCACGAGTAATCCGTTGAGAACGGTCCGGATCGTCTTTTCACTGCGCATGTGGTCCTTTTGTACCAGGATGATGCGGTTCTTTTTCTGTTTCAATACGGCCAGGGCATCTTTCTCATATCCCGGTGCTATCACCACTTCGAAAAAGATTTTGTTCATCTCTTCGGCAGTAAGCACATCAATCTTCCTGTTGGCAATGAGGACCCCGCCAAAAGCCGATACCGGGTCACCTGCCAATGCAGCCAACCAGGCATCAATTAGCTTTTCCCGGCTGGCCAGTCCGCAGGCATTATTGTGTTTAAGTATGGCATAAGTGGTCTCAGTAAACTCCTGGATAAGACCCATTGCAGCATCGATATCCAACAGGTTGTTGTAAGAGATCTCTTTTCCATGGAGCTGTTCAAACATGTCATCCAGCTGGCCAAAGAAAAGTCCCTTTTGATGGGGATTCTCCCCGTATCGCAAGGCCCTGGAAGTTTTTGCACTTACTTTGAGGGCGCTCATTTGCCCTCCGTCAAAATAATTGAATATTTCGGCGTCGTAGTGGGAAGATACATTGAATGCTTCTTTGGCAAATGTCTTCCTTTCCTCCAGCTCAGTGGCGCCTTTTCCCGATTCAAGCAAGGAAAACAGCGGATCATATTGTTCCCGGGATGCCACCACAAGGACGTCTTTGAAGTTCTTGGCTGCTGCCCTGATCAGAGAAATTCCCCCAATATCGATCTTCTCGATGATATCCTGTTCTTCAGCCCCTGATTTTACGGTTTCCTCAAAAGGGTAAAGGTCCACAATGACCAAATCGAACGGGGGGATCTCGTATTCTGACAGCTGGGCCAGGTCTTCCTGCTCCTCCCGCCTGGCCAGGATCCCTCCGAAGACCTTGGGATGCAGGGTTTTTACCCTCCCCCCCAGGATGGAAGGGTAAGAAGTCAGTTCTTCCACCGCTGTGACAGGGATGCCCAGATCAGCGATGAATTTCTGGGTCCCTCCCGTGGAATAAAGTGAGATGCCCAGGTCAAAAAGCTTATTTACGATGCGCTCCAGTCCCTCTTTGGAGTAAACCGAAACCAGTGCGCTGCTGATCTGTTTGCGGTTGGCCATTGGTTTTGTGGATAGTTCTGCCTAATTTTAACTTTCTTTGCAAAAGAAACAGTTTCCACTGAAATAAAGAAGTCAAAACGAAACAATTTATAAATGGTTATCATACGCCAGGTTTGGGAGAGTCTTTTAATGGCCATTCAGTCTGTGACCGTAAACCGGTTGCGGGCAATGCTTTCCTTGCTGGGGATCACCATTGGAATCTTTGCCATTATTGCCGTTTTTACCATTGTGGACTCTCTGGAAGCCAACATCAGGGAGAGCGTGAACACCCTGGGGAGCGATGTATTGTACGTTCAAAAATGGCCCTGGGCCCCTGAAGAGGGGGAAGAGTATGCATGGTGGAAATACATGAACCGCCCCCTGGCCACGATGGAGGAGTATGAATACATCAAAGATAACAGCAAGGGAGCAAAGAATGTGGCCTTTATTTCGGCCGTGGGCCGGGGCATTGAGCATGGCAACAACAACATAGACAATGTGGGTGTTGCCGGTGTTTCGGATGAGTTCAAGGACATCCGGGCCTTCGAGCTTGAGGAGGGGAGGTATTTTTCTCCCATGGAGATGAATGCAGGAAGGAATGTGACGGTCATTGGAAGCACCATAGCAGAGAAACTCTTTGAGGGCAGCAATCCCCTCGGAAAGTATGTGGAGATTTTTGGCAGCAAGGTGCTGGTGATCGGGGTGGTCGAGAAAGAGGGGAAGGGCACCTTCAGCGGGCAAATACTGGATGATGTTGCCATGCTGCCGCTGAACTTTTACATGGGATTTATCGATATCAGGAGAGAATATGCTGATCCTCAGATCTGGGTGCAGGCCAAACCCAGCGTGGGTGTACAGGAACTTACCTTCGAGGTGACCCAGTTGCTTCGATCATACAGGAGGCTTAAGCCTGCAGATGAGGATAATTTCGCCCTGAATCAGACCAGCCTCATCAACAATCAGCTGGATCAGTTATTTGCCGTGCTGAAGATTGCAGGATTCTTCATTGGAATATTCTCCATCATTGTGGGAGGTTTTGGGATTGCCAACATCATGTTTGTGTCGGTGAAGGAACGCACCCATATCATTGGCATTCAAAAGGCCCTGGGGGCTAAGAGGTATTTCATCCTGACCCAATTCCTTTTTGAATCGGTGATGCTTTCGGTGGCCGGCGGAATCATAGGTCTCTTGATCGTTTTCCTGGGTGCCACCGCCATATCCCTGTCCACCGACTTTGCCATCTCCCTGACCACGGACAACATTCTGGTAGGTATCGGCATCTCCAGTCTGATCGGCTTGATCAGTGGAATCTTTCCGGCCTGGCAGGGAGCCAGGATGGATCCGGTGGTGGCCATCAACACTACCTTTTAGATAAATACCGAATAGAGGATCCTCCCCATCAGGAAGTATATGAACAAACCCATGATGTCGTTCATGGTTGTGATGAAGGGTCCTGTGGCCAGGGCAGGATCGATTTTCATGCGGTTCAGCAGCAAAGGGATAATGGTCCCAAAGAGGGCTGCGAAAATAATGACCACAAAGAGGGATGTGCTGACTGTAAGGGTGAGGGCCAGGTTCTT
>CBDTYO010000223.1:0-7150 GCA_965364615.1 uncultured Bacteroidia bacterium | reverse complement strand
TTTTATGGAAAGGAAGTGTTGATCCTCGGAGGTGGATGCGGGTTTGCTCCACTGAGATCGCTTCTCTATAGCCTCATAGCTGAAAAGGAGAAACTCTTGGGCATTACCCTCTGCTACGGTTCAAAAACTCCTGATGATTGTATCTACAAACCATTTATCTCTGAACTCAGAAATACAGATAAGGTAGAGGTCCTCAGAACAGTCGACCAGGGAGATGATAGCTGGACAGAATCCATCGGAGTGGTAACCGTACTGCTGGAACAGATCAATGTAGATATTGATCGGACAGTGGCAGTGGTATGCGGTCCACCGGTTATGATGAAATTTGCTACCATCCGGCTAATAGAAATGGGATTTTCGGAAAAGCACATCTATCTCTCCCTGGAAAAGAATATGTCCTGTGGACTTGGAAAGTGCGGACATTGCATGATGGGTCCATATTTCGTTTGTAAGGATGGACCTGTATTTACCCTGGATGAAGTAAAAGAACTTCCGGATCTCTGGCTTTAGGCTCAACACAATCACAAACCTATACCTATCGTGAACAGCAACATCGATCAATTCAAGGAAATTAAGCTTCTCAGCGAATTTGATGATCCCATTGTAAATAAGATCCTGACCTTTTCTGAAATCAAAGAGTTTAGTGTCAAGGAGGTGATCATCGAGGAGCACCAGGAGCTAACAGAACTCTATATCCTCCTGGAGGGGAGGGTAATACTTGGCATTAACGTCCCCAGGAAGGGAAGGATTAACCTGAATACCATTCATCCCGGGCAGCTCTTTTCGTGGTCAGCCTTGTTTCCCCCCCATATTTCAACGGCCTTTGCCTTGGCCACACATCCTGTAAAGGTCCTGGCAATCAAGTCGGCCAATCTCGAGAAAATGTTTGAGGATGATCCCTCATTCGGTCTCAAATTCATGAACATTATCAGCCATACACTTTCTCAAAGGTTGGCAGATACACGCCTGCAACTGGTAAATATCATGTCCTTGTAGGCCTCACCGGGGAGCTTATCTCTTTGCAGGTGCAGCTTTTCTGAAACTGCCTTCTGTCCAATTTCAGCCCCTGCTCCAGGATGCAGATCATCCGGTTCATCACTGACCTTACGTGCTCCTTAGCAGGCACATAAAACTTTTCCTTTGGGTATTTGTTAGGATAAGATGTCACATGCAACACCCAAAAATGGTCCTGCTGAAATTTCAATGGCTTCCTGGAGATATTTTTTGAACGTACTTATAAAACTGTAACCTGTGAAACGGATAATTCTCATTTTATCCATGGTACTGACCATGGCTGCATGCAGCATGAAAGAGAAAGAGCAGTCAACTCGTTTGCCGCATAGCATCGAGGCCGGACCCGGCGAGGAGCAGGCACGGGGAACCGTTTTTCATGACGTCAATGAAAACCAGATCATGGATCCTTCGGAAAAAGGGATTGAAGGGGTTCTGGTATCCAATGGAACAGATCTGGTCCAGACCAATGAGCTGGGTGAATATGAGATTCCCGTATCGGATGATGATATTGTTTTTATTATCAAACCAAAAGACTGGATGACGCCGGTCAACTCGGATCACCTGCCTCAGTTTTATTATCTCCATAAACCCAACGGTTATCCCGCCTATTTTACCTACAAAGGGGTGGAACCCACTGGTGAGTTGCCTGAAAAAATCAATTTCCCGTTGTACATGGCAGACGATTCGAACCAATTCAAAATGGTGGTTTTCGGTGACCCGCAACCCTATAATATCGAACAGGTGGACTTCGTTGCAGAAGATGTGGTGGTTGAACTGATCGGCAGGGATGACCTGGAATTTGGGATGACCATGGGGGATATCGTGGGAGATTCTCTGGATCTGTTCTCTCCCCTGAACCAGGCCGTATCCATGATTGGAATACCCTGGTACAATGTGCTGGGAAATCATGACATCAACTACATGGCGCCGAATGATAAACTTTCTGCGGCAACCTATGAAAGCGTCTACGGACCAGCCACTTATGCCTTTGTATACGGCGATGTGCACTTCATCGTGGTAGATGATGTGATCCATGAAGCCCAATCAGGTTCCTGGAACTATGTGGGTGGCCTGCGCCCCGACCAGCTTGAATTCGTCTCCAATTACCTGAGCACTGTTTCCAGGGAAGACCTGGTGGTCTTAGCCATGCATATTCCATTGGCCCAGCATGGAGAGTCTTTTCGCCAAAGTGATCAGAAAAAGTTGTTCGATCTTTTGAAGGATTTTCCCCATACCCTATCCATTTCCGCGCACACACATGTGCACGATAATCAGTTCTTCCATGAAGGCTCCTCTGACTGGCAGCATGCCACGCCCCATCACCACTACAACGTTGGCACCGTGTCGGGCAGTTGGTGGAATGGAATGAGAAATGAAAAGGATGTGCCTCATACCATGATGCGGGATGGGACTCCCAACGGGTATTCTTTCATCACCTTCAACGGCACCGAATACATCATCGATTGGAAGGTAGCAGGAAGTCCTTCCGATCACCAAATGAATATCCATGTACCGAGGGGCATCAAGACCGGATCCGCCGATACCACCCTGTTAACCGTTAATTTCTTCAACGGGAGCGAACAGTCCAGGCTGGAATACAGGATCCTGGGACTCACCGGATGGGAATCCATGTACAAAGTGGACAAATACGATCCATACTACCTGAAAATAACCCAGCGCTGGGAGAACCTCAGCAAGCTCAGGATCGACGAATTATGGGCAGCGGATACCTCGCTGGCAGATCAATCCTTTCCCGGAACGCCCATGTCCAGGCCTCGGATCTCCACCCACCTGTGGGAAGCGAACATTGGCACCGACTGGCCTGCGGGCAGGCACGTCATTGAGGTCAGGGCCCAGGACAGGTACGGCAGGACATACAGCGCTTACCATACCCTGCGGGTGGTGGCAGAGCCCAATTAGACTGCAGATAGGGATCCTGGGGATATATGGGTGACAGTATCCCATCAAATTTCTATTTTTAGAAGAAATTTGACCACATGAAGACAGCCCTGAGATTTCTTGCACTGGTTTCGTGCATTGCCGTTTTTGCCAGTTGTGAAACACAACCGGATCAAACCAGGAATAATTGACAAAAACTGATTCAATGAATAACTTAGGCTGATGCAGAAAGCCGTTCATTCCACTAAAGTCCTACAATGGAGATGGATCAGCATATTTTTGTTAGGTATTTCAGGCAACACGCTTGTAAATGCAATACTGGATTTTAAATACCAAAGGGCTTTACTTTCCATAAGTCTCGCTGAATACATTGTTTCAATCATTGCTGCAGGCATTCTTCTTGAAGGAACCAGATGGATTACAATGAAGTTGAACGGGACCCTGACCTGGGATGAGGCCCCTATTAAACGCCTTGCCTTTCAGTTATTTACACATTTTACATTTATTTCTATTGTATCGAGCACCCTGCTTTTTGCAATTACATATATCCTATATGGCAATTTTCATGTTCTGAGTGATGTATTCATTGTAATAATTTCTGTTGTGCTATTGACCTTCTTTTTTGGTACAGTAGATACCGGGATCAGTTTTTATAAAAACTGGAGAAATACAATCCGCCATTCCTCCCACATCAACAAAGAAACAGGAAAGTTTCTAAAGACTACTCTGGGGAAAAAACAACATCTAATAAATCCATCTGAAATTGAATCCATCTTAAGTATTCAGAACCAGGTGTATATCTACACCACCAACGGCAAACGTTACCCAAGCGATAAATCTCTGGATTCTCTGATGGATTATTTAGACTCAGGTTCGTTTTTTAAAATAAATCGCCAGGCAGTTTTAAAATTCACTACCATCAGATCCTTCAAGTCATTGACTCATGGCAAAGTGGCTGTGACCTATTCACCCGATGGAAAAGACTTGTTTCAAGGACAGATTAGCAGAACCAAAGCCGCTTCCTTTCGAAATTGGATCAGAGAATATACAACACAAAAAACTAATACCTCCGATAGTTAAAATGCATCCTGAGCCTGTTTACAGGATATCTTCTACCATTCAATAACTCTCCTATCCAAGTTGCCCTTACCAAATAGTGATAACTCAAAAAACAGGCAAGGGTCGTGAGCAATAGCACAATCAGGAATTTAAAGAATGCTGGAATTTGAAGGTCAACAAGCATTCCGGGAATAAATAGTGTAAATGGAAGGTGAACCAGGTACACCCAGTATGAGGCATCAGATAAATAACGCATCACCGCTGAGTGAGAATTAGCATGTCGTAAGAAGATGCCAATAAATCCAAATATGAAGAACCAGATTATCACTGCATTTAAGGCCCCGTATATAACATCTCCTATTTCACTCCAGAATATGTATTTGATAGTAAATATGAGTAATGCGGTGATAAGAAAGATCCTGTCAAAAGACAACATGTGAACAAGGAGGGTCCTGGATTTATACAGTAGCCAACCTATACTGTAAAACAATAAATAGAATATCACAATCTTATAATCTGGCAAAAAGGAAATTGAGGTGGGAACCCAGGTATCCCAGATCCAAACCAACATCAGGAATACCAGGATCGAATGAAGCAGTATGAATGCCAGTTTATGTTTTACAAGCCAGTCAAAGGACTTTACTATTGGACCGCTAATCCTGGGAATACGTTTTAATACCATCGCCAAGACAATAGCAACAGATGTAATAATGATAAGATAGTACAAGAACCAAAGATGATAAGTAACTTTCGGAAAAATTGTCGGATTCATAATTGAATTGGAAAGTACCGTATGGAACCGGTCCGCTGTAAAACGAGCCGCCCAGGTAATAGCCGGGTGAAGCAAGAGCAGGAACAACGCAAACGGAATGGTTATCCTGGAAAACCGGTTCTTCATCATCGATCCGATATTGCGCTTATAAAAAAGCAATGAGCCGAAAAAACCCGCCATAAGGAAAAAAACCGGCATTCTGAACACATGGATAAGACTGTTCAGATAGTTCTGGAAAATACTTTGCGCATAGGGATCCTTGGGCCAGTAAGCATCCGCTCCCAGGGTATAGGGTTCTGATGAATGCAGAACTAGTCCAAGTAACATCATTGCAGCTCTAAGTGCATCAAAAGCGTGTATCCGCTGGGTTAGATTAAATTTCATATCCATCATAAAATGCCTTCTTGATTGACACGAAAGTAGGCATCGGACTTTTTTTCAGCGAATCATAAACATAGGACTTGGTTGAACTGTTATAATTTTTCAAGTGAAGTGTAATTGCGTGATCATTTAAGCTAAGATTGATCTTATGTAATCAAGCTTGAATGATTTTTGTAAATAAATACCGCCTCAATAATTCATGGGCCGCTTCCCCATATAACGAATTGAAGCGATCTGCATACTCCAGAGATCGCAGCTTTGCCTGAATGGATACAGTGAGGGGTTGGTCATTTCAAGCGGATTTAGCGATGGACCCAGTGTCCGGCCTTCCAGTGAATTGGCCCTTCCGTATCATTCTCACCTGGATGGAATGAAAAATCCCCAATCGCATCGCGAAAGGGGATTGAAATGAGGTCGGTAGCGTATGGATTCAATCATTTCTCATTATTCCTGTTTATCCTTAAACATATCTCCTACAAAGAATTACAATATTCTTCAATCCAAGGAGAAGTAAGTAAACCCAACCAAAAACAAATGTTTAACCCAACTCTCTGCCCACTTTGACCTCCTCCCAAAAAACCGGACCATTAAAGAACAATATCATTAAATAATTTGTCCTAAGATGAATATGGCAACAGCCTATCCCGTAATATATTCCAAAACTAGCCAAAGAAATATGCGAACAATTCTTGTTGCAATTGCATGTGTATCATTTATTAATAGCTCTGCTCAAAGTATACGCGACCAGGGATCTGATACAATGAAATATTTTAACGGTCCCTATATTGGGTTTAACATAGGGATTCAAAACGTTTTTGGGGGGTCATTCGTGAATGATATGGATATCCTTGCTCAAGAATCTAAATTTGTCGCTGAACTTCTCGCGGGTTATAGGGTTCAATTTTTGAAAAATCGATTGGTAACGGGATTAGAATTTTCAGTAGGTTTCCTTGATGGCAGCCTGGAGCACAATGATATGAATGAACCTTTGTATATTAAATATGATAACTCTTTCCAATACAGTTATGGAGGAACGATCGGCATTCCAGTCGACAAGCGTCGACGATACATGGTGTTTGGATATATGAACGAAACAAAAAGAAAATTTGATGTTGCCATCAGTCAACCTCCTTATAACTTCACTCAGCAGGATAAACAAGGAATGTTAAAATATGGAATCGGTTTAGAAATGCTTGTCTATAAGAGAATTCATTTAAATGCCAAATTTGGTAAACTAAGTGTTGATTTTGGCGAATCAGAAACCAATATTGATGTCGAAGACAAATATGACTTTACAGTGGGGGCCAATTTTCAGTTTTAATATTACATATCTCCCCGTTTCCTTTACCAGCAGATAGAATAAAGATATATGGCTTGCTGTGTGTTGAATGCACCTGCCCAAGTAAATCCAGCTCCCTTAAAAGAGGTTCGGTAGGCTATTACATCATGGACTTTGTCACAGGAAAATATTGACTTTATCAATTAAAGAACTGATATATAAATCCAAATAGGATGGCACCGACCAGTGAAAAAGAAAGATACATAAGAACTACCCTTCTTTTGGCAATCCCCCATACTGCCATCAAAGCAGGCAATGTTGTTGTTGGTCCGGCAATCAAAAAAGCCAGGGCAGCACCCTCATTCATCCCGAGGGATAATAGTCCACCGATCAAAGGCAGTGCCGTAATATTGCTGGTATAGGCAGGGATTCCCACCAATGTGGCAATGATTATTGAAAAGCCACCATTGCCTCCCAGCAGATTCGAAATGAAATCTTCTGGAACATAAAAAGCGATTAAAGCATTTATAAAAAATGCCAGTGCCATGAACTTAATTACCAGGGAAGATGCTTTCCAGGTTTCATTTAGAAGCTTATTAATTAATGATACCGGAATGGCTTCATTCGGCTGACATTTGTTACAGGATTCTTCCTTATTTTCTTCACTGATGGTTGGCTTGCTTGCGATAAATTCCTCTGCTGTGCAACAATCCATCTTTATCCCTTTATTCCCTGACTCCAAGTGC
>CBDTYO010000222.1:0-7154 GCA_965364615.1 uncultured Bacteroidia bacterium | reverse complement strand
CCGCCCGATTTCTTGGAATCATAGGCAAAATAGGCCTGGCAATACTTATCGGTGGATTCGCCGATGATCATGATGGAATTCTTGTTGGCTCCCACGGTTCCGTCGGAACCCAGCCCGTAAAATTTGCCTTCAAAAGTACCCTTGGCCCCCAGGGAGATCTCAGGAAGCAATGGCAATGAAGTAAAGGTCACATCATCCACTATACCCACGGTAAATCGGTTCTTGGGTTCGGCCAGCTTCAGGTTTTCAAAGACTGAGATCATCATGGCAGGCGTAGTGTCCTTGGAGGACAGGCCGTAGCGGCCGCCGACGATGGTCGCCTCCCGGCCGCCCACAATCACAGGAGCATTGGTCTTTCCGTAGAAAAGGTCCTTGATGTCCAGATAGAGTGGTTCTCCGTTGGCTCCCGGTTCCTTGGTGCGGTCCAATACCGCGATGCGCTTGACAGACTTGGGAAGCACATCCATGAAATACTTGGCAGAGAAAGGCCTGTAAAGGTGTACGGAAAGCAGTCCGGTCTTTTCACCCTTGGCATTCAGGTGGTCGACCACCTCTTTCAGGGTTTCTGTAATGGAACCCATGGCGATGACGATGTTCTCTGCATCGCCGGCACCATAATAGGTAAAAGGTTTATACTCACGACCGGTAAGTTCGCTGATCTCTTTCATATACCCAGCCACCACATCGGGAACCACATCGTAATACTTGTTGGCAGCTTCCCGTGTCTGGAAATAGATATCCGGGTTCTGGGCCAGACCCCTGGTCACGGGGTGCTCCGGATTCAGTGCATTGTCCCTGAACGCTCTCAAAGCATCCATGTCCAACATCTTGGCCAGGGCATCCTGGCTGGGGGCTTCCACTTTCTGGATCTCATGGGAGGTACGGAAACCATCAAAAAAATGGAGGAAAGGAATTCTTGTTTTGATGGATGCCAGGTGGGCCACTGAGGCCAGGTCCATCACCTCCTGCACACTTCCCGTGGCCAACATGGCAAATCCGGTATTCCTGGTAGCCATCACATCGCTGTGGTCACCGAAAATAGAAAGGGCCTGGGCTGCCAGACTGCGGGCTGAGACATGAAAAACTCCCGGCAACAATTCACCAGCCATTTTGTACATGTTGGGTATCATGAGCAACAGTCCCTGTGAGGCGGTAAAAGTGGAGGTCAGGGCACCACTCTGGAGAGAGCCATGCACTGCCCCGGAGGCCCCGGCTTCGGATTGCATTTCTGTCACCTTCACGGTTTCGCCAAAAATATTCTTTCTGCCATTGGCTGACCATTCATCCACATACTCTGCCATATTGGAGGATGGGGTAATGGGATAGATGGCAGCCACCTCACTGAACATGTAGGCAATATGCGCTGCGGCATAATTACCGTCACAAGTCATGAAATTCTTTTTATTTGCCATGTTATTTTTACTTAAGTATTTATATTACAGTTAGTTAACTATTGGTATTGAAGTCATTCAAAATTAGTAAAATAGGCGTAATTGTGATCACGCTAACAGAATTTAAAACCATTTCAAATAAACCAAAAAAGTGACGGTGTTGGCCGTCACTTTCAAGGATCAATTTCTCATGCGTTAATCGCTGTTCATGGAGATCAGAAACTCCTCGTTGGTGCCCGTTTTCACCAGGCGGTCGCGGAGGAATTGCATGGCCTCCACCGAATTCATATCCGACAGGTAGTTTCTGAGGATCCAGATCTTGTCCAGCATCGGCTTATCCAGCAAGAGATCTTCGCGACGCGTACTGGAAGGATTCACATCCACCGACGGGTAGACCCGCTTGTTGGAGAGTTTCCGGTCGAGCTGCAGTTCCATGTTGCCGGTTCCCTTGAACTCTTCGAAAATCACCTCATCCATCTTGGATCCCGTTTCAGTCAGGGCAGTGGCCAGAATGGTCAGTGAACCCCCATCCTCAATATTCCTGGCTGCGCCAAAGAAACGTTTGGGCTTATGAAGGGCATTGGCATCCACCCCTCCCGAAAGCACCTTGCCAGAGGCAGGGGAAATGGTGTTATAAGCCCTTGCCAGCCTGGTGATGGAGTCAAGCAGAATGACCACATCATGGCCACATTCCACCATCCGTTTGGCTTTTTCCAGTACGATGTTGGCAATTCTCACATGTCTTTCTGCAGGCTCATCAAAGGTGGAGGAAATCACTTCTGCATTCACGTTTCTCGCCATATCGGTTACTTCTTCCGGACGTTCGTCTATCAGAAGCACAATCATATAGACTTCGGGATGGTTGGCCGCAATGGCATTGGCCACATCCTTCAATAAGACGGTCTTACCGGTCTTTGGCTGGGCCACGATCAGTCCGCGCTGTCCTTTCCCGATGGGGGCAAACATATCCACCACCCTCACACTCAAATTGTGCTGTCCGTTCCCGACCAGGGTAAATTTCTCGTCGGGGAACAGGGGGGTCAGGTAGTCAAACGGGACCCGGTCGCGGATGAAATCGGGACTCCGGCCGTTGATCTCTTCCACTTTGATCAGGGGAAAATACTTTTCACCCTCCTTGGGTGGCCGGATGGTACCGGTCACATTGTCGCCCGTCTTGAGTCCGAAAAGCTTGATCTGACTCTGGGATACATAAACATCATCGGGTGAGTTCAGGTAATTGTAGTCCGAGGAACGCATGAAACCGTATCCATCCGGCATGATCTCCAGGACGCCAGAGGTGACAATCAGTCCTTCAAAATCATATTTATCCACTTCCCTGCGTTCCTGGGGTTTCTTTTGTGTGTTCCGATCGCGCTGGTCACGCTGATCGCCCCGGGAATCCCGTTGATCTCTCTGATCGCGCTGGTCACCACGGTCCCTCTGGTCGCCGCGGGTATCACGTTGTTCCCGCTGGTCGCCCCGGTCGTGCTGGTCCCGCTGGTCGCCCCGGTCGCGCTGGTCGCGATTTTCTTTTCGCTCACCTCGTTTCTCACGATAGTCCCCCCTGCGGCCTCCTTCTTTCTTAAATGGCTTCTCTTCAGGTGCTTTGGCAGCCTGATCCTTGGGATCTGCGGGATTTTCAGCGGTGGCAGGGGACGCATCGATGGCTGCCGTATCACTTGCACCGGCTTTTGCCTCGGTGGCTTGTTTTTTTGCCTTTTTGGGTCTTCCGGGTTTTCTTTTGGCCTTGGCCGGGTCTTGTTCAGGGCTGCTGGTTGCGGTCCTGTTTTGGGAAGAATCTGTCCGTGGACTTTCCTTCCGGGATGACTTGCTTTCGGAAACCACAATGGCCTGCGTGTCGAGGATCTTATAGATGAGATCCTGCTTCTTAAAGGACTCAACACGCTTAATTTTCAGCTCCTTGGCAATATCTCGCAATTCAGCAAGAAGCTTTTTGTTTAATTCAAGAATATCGTACATAAAAGTATGGTAATTAAATAATGATCCCTGACGGATGTCTTTAAATCAAGATAATTTGGAATATAATCAGAATGGAACTAGTGTTCGATAGAATGGAATTCTGATGCAATATTAGTGGAAATATGGTGAACTACCAAAAATAATATATATATTCAGTGCCACGAACCACCCTAGCTGTCTGCCCAATGAGACAACTTAAAATCATCAAACAGGTAACGAACAGGGAGACGCCTTCCCTGGACAAGTACCTTCATGAGATTGGGAAAGTTGACCTGATTACCGCAGAAGAGGAAGTGGAACTGGCCAGAAGAATCCGGAAGGGAGATGCCCCCGCCATGGAGAAATTGATCAAGGCCAATCTCCGGTTTGTGGTTTCCGTCTCCAAGCAATACCAGAACCAGGGACTCAGTCTGCCCGACCTGATCAATGAGGGAAACCTGGGACTGATCAAAGCGGCCCAACGTTTTGATGAAACCAGGGGTTTCAAGTTCATCAGCTATGCGGTGTGGTGGATCAGACAATCGATCCTGCAGGCATTGGCGGAGCAGGCCCGCATTGTGCGCCTTCCCCTCAACAAGATAGGCTCCATCAATAAGATCAATAAAACCTTTGCCGAGCTGGAACAAAAGTTTGAGCGTGAACCCACCATACTGGAAATCGCCCAAACCCTGGAACTGGCCCCGGAGGATGTGAAGGATGCCATCCGCAGTTCGGGAAGGCATGTGTCCATGGACGCACCTCTGCAGGATGGGGAAGACGGAAACATGTATGACGTGCTTCTCAATGGAGAAACCCCTTCTCCCGACAGGGGATTGCTAAATGATTCACTGAGAAAGGAGATTGAGCGGGCACTGAGCACCCTGACCTACAGGGAAGCCAGCATCATCCGCCTGTACTTCGGGCTCAATGGCAAACATCCCCACACCCTGGAGGAGATTGGGGAAGAATTCAACCTGACCCGGGAAAGGGTCAGGCAGATCAAAGAAAAAGCCATCAAGCGGTTGAAGCACACCACCCGTAGCAAGATCCTGAAAAGCTACCTGGGCTGATTTAATCTCTGCGCACAATGCTCCCGGCACTGGAGCTGGTGGAACGTACCACCGCGGCCCCGTCCCTGTAATAAATGCTTCCTGCACTGGAAGCATTCATTTCCAATTCTTCGGTGGCATGCACCCTGGCATCCCCTGCACTGCTTACATTTACCTCCACTTTGCCGGCCACCAGGTCAAAAGCATGCAGATCGCCCGCACTGCTCAGGGTGGCATCAAATACCTCCGCTGAACCGGAAAGGCGTGCGTCGCCGCTGGAGCTTATATTCAGGTCTATCCGCTCGGCTTCCACCTCCAGGGTCAGATCGCCGGCACTGCTGATGGACAGGCTGAGATCGCCGCACTGAAAAGGAGTTTGCCCCACACAATCGCCTGCGCTGCTGATCTTGAGTTCGCTCAACTCGGGAAGGGTCACATGCACCTTTTTGGATTTGGCACTGCGGATATTTACATTGTCGGTGCGCACCACCAGCCGGTCACCCCTCAATTCAGTGAGAATCACTTCCTGCAGGTTCTCATCTGCTTCCACCACCACCTCGAAGTCGTTACCCTGGCTCAAAAAGACATCGATGCCCGTGCTCACTTCCACCCCTGTAAATCCATCCACATCCCTGACATCCTCCACCACATTTCCGTTGCCGGAGATTCCTGTCCCCCAGCCATCAAAATAGCACGAGCTTAATGATAATACCAGTACAATTGATAATAATGCTGCTTTTTTCATTGCGGTAATTTTTTATTGTTCATGGAGTAGATCTTCATTATATTATAAAGGACGTTTGGAAGCCAGAAATGTTACTCCACTTCCAGCACCAGACCTTTCAGATACTCCCCTTCGGGATGGTACAGGCTTACAGGGTGGTCGGGAGGTTGGCTCAGCTGGTGGAGAATCCTTACGTTTCGCTTTGCATTGGCAGCTGCCACAAAGACCGACTTGCGGAAATTCTCCCGGCTCACCGCCTGTGAACAAGAGAAAGTGAAGAGGATCCCCCCGGGTGCAATATGTTCAAAAGCTCTTTGATTCAACCTTTTGTAACCTTGCAAGGCATTGCTCAAAACATTTTGATGTTTGGCGAAGGCAGGCGGATCCAGCACCATCAAATCGTAGGTCTCTTTCATGTCATTGAAAAAGCCAAAGGCATCCACTGCCATGGCCTCGTGCCGGGTATCCCCGGGAAAATTCATCTCTGCATGCTCACGGCAAAGATCAATGGCCTTCCCGCTGCTGTCCACGCTGTGGACCAATGCGGCGCCTCCTCCCAAAGCATAAATGCTGAAGCCCCCGGTATATCCGAACATGTTCAACACCTTGCGTCCCCTGGCATACTGCCCGACCAGCTTCCTGTTTTCCCGTTGATCAATGAAAAACCCGGTCTTTTGTCCGGCCAGCCAATTCACCCGGAAGCGGTAGCCATATTCCATGACCTCGCCCCCTTCCTGCTCTCCCAGGAGGAAACCTGATTTCCGGTCGATCCCGGGTTTATCGGGCAAGGTATTTTCGCTCTTGTTGTATATGGTATGAACCCGGGTGCCTGCACATTTTTGCAGGGCACCTACAATGGCTTCCAGCTGGTGGTGCATGCCGATGGAGTGCATCTGGACCACCACCGTGCCCCCATAATAATCCACAATCAGTCCTGGCAATCCATCCCCTTCGGCATTGATCCAGCGAAAAACATTGGTTTCCGGACTCTCTGCCAATCCCAGCATCTCCCTGAGTTTCCAGGCATGGGCAACCTTCTGATCCCAGAAAGACTGGTCCGCTTCCACCCTGTCAAATCCAAGCACGCGTACTGCGATGGATCCCTTTTGATAGTGGCCCGAAGCCAGGAACTCCTCCTTGTTGTCATAGATATCCACCAAAGCTCCTTCCCTTTCGGGACCCTGGATTTTTTTTATGGCACCCGAAAATACCCACGGATGAAACCTCCTGAGGCTCTGGTCTTTGCCAGACTTAAGTATGATCCTGGTCCGTTCTCCCATCCTATTTTATAGATTCCCGCAATTTGTAGTATATCATCAAACAGATCCATGCATCGGTGGCCGCATACCGCAATTGTGCTTCGGTAAGCAGATCAGCATCCCAGTTGGATACCTGCTGTGATTTTGAAATGCGGCGGCCCAGTACAATGCCGCTCAGTTTTTTCAATCCTTTTTCCTCGATCCTGAAAGCTTCCACGTATTGCTGGAGGTCCAGAAATCCCCTGGGCTCGAATTGAAAATCAGAGCGCAGCCTTCGCAGGTCATCGTGCAGGCTCAGTCCCACTTTCAATGGGACTTCCCTGGACAACAGATCCAGCAACTCCTTGGGATATCCTATCCTGCTTACCCTGATGATCCAGGCCCGGTCCAGGGTGGAGAGCTGGATCAGGGAGGTGGGATACAGGGTTCCCTTCTTGAAGGAGGGCCGGGTTTCCGTGTCAATTCCCAAAACCTGCTCCCGGGCCAGCTTCCCTATGGCACCATCAAAGGCTTCCCGGGAATCAATCAACTGGATGGGACCCTCATACTGTATCAGGTCCAGTCCGGCCACCTGCTCTTTGCTTATTTCGCTTTGAAACATCACTCCTCCTGGCTTGGATCCACATCGTTCACGTAGAGCTGATGCAATGCCGACAGGGCACGCAACAGTTTTTCGCCCCAATGCTCTGCGAACCTCACTCTCAGTTCCCAGGCGGCATCATTCATCAATTCTTCCAGGCCCCTGCTGTAGATGACCGTAAAGTCCCTCAGT
>CBDTYO010000221.1:0-7195 GCA_965364615.1 uncultured Bacteroidia bacterium | reverse complement strand
CTTATATTTAGCGATGTCTTCCGGCCAGGCCATCAGGGGATCATGGGGAGCCGTATAGGCCAGGTACAAAAAGAGCGGACGATTATCGTTTTTATAGCTTTCCAGCCAGTCCACCGCATAATGGGTAAAGTAGTCGGTGGTGTAAAAATCCCTCTCATCCGGGGTATATGGGGTAAACATCAGGCTGTCGATGCACCAGGCACGCTTTGCTTTTTCTCCTGACCATCTTTTCCGCGCAGGCACCCCTTCCCCGGGTCTTTGCTCTCCCGGATTGAAATGGTTGCAAGCCCCGTCCTTCAGGCCATAGTAATGATCAAAACCCCGGTACACCGGATTCTCCAAGCCATGGTGCTTGCCCGACCATAGCGTGATATATCCGGCCTCCCGAAGCACCTCTCCCAGGGTGACAGCATTTCTCAGGGGTTGCTTGTAGGTGCGGTCGTATCCGCTTTGCTGGGCATAGATCCCGGTGAGCAAACAGGCCCTGGAAGGAAAACACTTGGAGGTATTGTGGAACTGGGTAAAACGCATTCCCTCCTCTGCCAGCCGGTCAATGTTGGGGGTGCGTATTTCACTTCCATAACATCCCAGGTCGGACCAGCCCATATCGTCCACGCTGATCAGGATGATGTTCGGTAGCTCAGTCCGGTTACAGGAAACAATTCCAAGAAACAGAGTGATCAGTAAGGCCGGGAGGGTTTTCATAAGAACAAGATAAAAAATTTTGTACTATATTAATGCAAAACTTTTTCTATGGGCCTCAAGACTAGACTACAACTTTCCACCATGATGTTCCTGCAGTATTTCATCTGGGGAACCTGGTATGTAACCCTGAATACTTATCTGGGTGAGGGCCTGGGTTTTACAGCCACACAGATCGGATTGTGCTATGGCACCTTCGCCATTGCCTGTATGATCTCCCCCTTCTTTGTGGGACTCATCGCCGATAAATTCTTCGCCACCGAGAGGGTCCTGGGCGTCATGCATCTGCTGGGAGCGGTGCTGTTGATCGTGGCCTCCCGTGCCACCACCTTCCAGTTTTTCTATCCCGCCCTTTTGTTGTACACCCTCACCTATGCTCCCACCATGGCGCTTTCCAATTCTCTTTCTTTCCACCAGATGGAAAATCCGGGAAAACAGTTTCCTGGCGTAAGGGTGCTGGGGACCATTGGCTGGATCGTGGCCAACAATGTGATTGGCTGGCTGGGCTATACGCTGACGGTAGAACAGCTATATGTGGGGGCTGCCGCCTCGCTCATGCTGGGCCTGTATAGCTTTACCCTTCCCCATGTACCTCCGAAAAAAGAGAAAAAAGCCAGTTTCAGGGAACTTATTGGTCTTGATGCCCTGAGTCTCTTTAAATCGCGGGCCTTTGCCACCATCATGATTGCTTCGGTGCTCATATTTATTCCCGTTTCCTTCTATTTTGGCTTTACGGCCTCCTTCATGTCTGACATCGGCATTGATCCGGACATCATCCCCAACAGAATCAGCATGGGCCAGATGGCCGAGATCCTGTTTATTCTGATCCTGCCCTTCTTTATCACTCGCTTCGGTGTGAAACGGGTGCTGTTTATCGGGATCGCAGCCTGGCTGGCCCGCTTTCTCCTGTTTGCCAATGGAGATGCGGAAGGAGGGGTTTGGATGATCTATACCGGCATCATTCTGCACGGGGTCTGTTACGACTTCTTCGTGGTCACCGGGCAGATTTTTGTGGATGAAAAAGCCCCAGATCACCTGAAAAGTTCGGCCCAGGGACTCATTACCTTTGCCACCTATGGCCTGGGGATGCTGATTGGAACCTGGTTTGCCGGCACCACCATTGACAGACTGACCATCGCAGGGGCAGTCGATTGGGACAAGGTATGGTATGTACCCACCATCATCGCCGCTGTGATCCTGGTGATCTTCATCTTCCTGTTCCAGGAAAAGAAGAAGGCCACCGCATAAACCTCGAATGAACAGAGGCATGCCATTTCGCAAGGTGGTTGTTTTGCTTCACAAAACAACCGAGCCTGCGAGATCGGCGAAGCCAATCCCAGCTTGCTTCTCTGGCATCCCTCTGTTCAAAATAAAGCTGAAGGTGGCCTATTTGATTCTTTGGATGATCTCGCCGGAAACCTTGTCCTTCAGGATCAGTTTGACCGTGCCATCGGGGATTTTTTCCTCCTTGACCAGGTAATACTTCTCGTCATATTCCTTGAGCTGGGGTCCGCCCGACACTTCCTCACTGCCCCGCCAGTCGTCCAGTTCCACGGTTTCCCATTGCTTCGATTTGGAGGATCTGTAGCAGGCATCCATGATGGCATTGACCACATAGCCGTCGTAGAAGGTTTCCATGGGCTGTTTGCCTGTGTCCATGGCATTGAACATATCCGTAAACATGAAGTCGTAACCCAGGGCGTTTACCTCATCCCCCACCGGGAAGAGCCAGCCGGTGGCCGATTCGGCCTTCTCGGCCACATAATCTCTTTCTCCCACGGCTGTATACATATCGAATCCGGTCCGGAGGAAGTGATTCAGAAAGATGGTCCCCTCCACACCCATGACCTCATCACGCAGGTCCATTCCCCCCCGGAAGCACCAGCTTACCTCGAACTGGCCGATGGCCCCAGAGGCGTATTTCACCAGGGCGATGGCATGGTCCTCTGCCTCGATGGGTTTGACCTGGGTATCGGCCCAGCACATGACCTCCAGGGGTTTCACCTCCTTCCCGATGTAGTTCCTGGCAATCTCGATGCAATGACAACCCAGATCGATGATGGCTCCGCCTCCGCTGAGCTCAGCGTTCCAGAACCAGTCGCTGTGGGGTCCCGGATGGGTCTCCCGGGCCCTCACCCAGAGGATATGGCCCAGGGCTCCGTTTTTCACCGACTCCACCGCCTTGAGGGTCTTGGGCGTGTAGCAAAGGTCCTCCAGGTAGCCATGGAACACCCCGTGCTTCTCCACCAGGTCAAGCATTTCTTTGGCTTCGTCCGCATTGCGGCCCAGGGGTTTGGTCACCAGGACGGCCTTGCCGGCTTCAGCTGCCATACGAACTGCCTCCAGGTGCTGGAAATTGGGCAGGGCCACTACGACGGTATCAATGTCCGGATGGGTTACCGCCTCGCTCATGTCGGTGGTCCAGTGCGGGATCCCATGTCTTTCTGCCACTTTCCTGGCACTGGATTCACTCCTTGAATATACCACCTCCACCCGGTCGGGTCTCCGGTGTCCGTGCAATGCATGAATGTAAAAATCTCCAATAAAACCGCCGCCCAGCATGGCTATCTTTTTTGTCTTCATCATGGTATGTTGTTTCTTTTAAGTTGCATATATGTGAAAAATAAAAATAGAAAAAGTTTGACAGCAAACTGTTTTGCTCCTGACTTGTTTATAAAAAAAACCCTGTTCCCATGAAACTACTGAACGAAAATCAAATGAGACAATTCCAGGCAGATGGATATATCCTGATGAAGGCCCTGTTTGATGCCGAAGAAATCGAAATGTTGCGTTCCACGGCCCATGCTGACCGGGAACTGGATAAGCATTCCTTTTCCCGGGCCGACGGAGAGGGGGGCAAGGTCCGCCTTTCGCTGTGGAACCATCCGGGGGATAACATTTACGGGATGTTTGCCAGAAGCCGGAGGATGGTGGACCGGGCCGAAGAACTCCTGGGGGATGAGGTCTATCACTACCATTCCAAGATGATCTTAAAGGACCCGAAGATCGGGGGAGCCTGGACCTGGCACCAGGACTACGGATACTGGTACCAGAATGGCCTGCTGTACCCCGATATGCTCAGTGTGTTTATTGCCGTGGACAAAGCCACCCGCGAGAACGGATGCCTGCAGGTGATCAAGGGTTCACATCACATGGGACGTATCGATCACATACTCACGGGCGATCAGGCCGGGGCTGATATGGAACGGGTGAATGCCTGCCTGGACAGAATGGAACTGCTGTATTGCGAAATGGAGCCCGGCGATGCCATTTTCTTTCATTCCAACCTGCTGCACCGTTCCGATCAAAACACCTCGGAACATTCCCGGTGGTCCATGGTCTGCTGCTACAACACCCGTCACAACGACCCCTACAAGGAATCCCACCATCCGGGCTATACCAAGCTTCATAAAGTGGACGATGCCATGATCAAGCAGGTGGGTGCGAAGAGCTTCGAAGAAGGAAGTCAGGCCTGGCTGGACCCGGAAAAGGATGCAAGTGCCAGCAGCCTGGATGAAGGCTGAGTTACCGGCGGTATTCTAGCGCTCCTATATCATACTGGGGGCCCTGTGGGATCCTGGTGCCCACAAGATCCCGGTTCCCGGGGTCCAGGCCCATGAGGGCCTTCAGGTCCAGGCCCCGATCAATCAGGGGGGATCCGGCTTCGGGCCGCAAACTGACAAAGGATTCCGGATCGATCCTGGCCGGATCAAAATCTTCCATGGAGAAGGACGCTATCAAGGGATCGGCATACTGACCCGCAAAACGCCCCTGCACCATTTCCTTCCCGCTGCGATCAGCCCATTGCTGCAGGCTCGCATATCCCAGAAATGTGCTGTCTCCGCTCAGGTTCCAGTACAGGTTATTCTCGAGGATTTCATCCCCCAGTTCCGTACCCTCAGACAGGAACGCTCTCTGGTACACAAACACATTGTTCCGGAACGCGATGCCGGGATAATGGTCATAGAGCCAGAGGTTGCCCCGGCCATGCAAGGAATTGTAAAAGGTATTGTGATAGATCTGGCAATTTTTCAGGCTGCCTGCATCTTCATTTTTCCAGATGCCCAGCGATCCGCCGTTCAGGATGCCATCATCACAACTGATGCAATACCTGATGGTGTTATTCTCCCAGGCTTTGGCAGCCCCGAATTCATACAGGCCGTAACCTGCCCCTTCATTCCGGTAAGAGATGCAATACTGAATGGTCGAATGACTGACCCCTCCGTCCAGGTCAAATCCCCCTCCGTCAGCAGCCTCCGGGTGGGTGCGATTGTGGTGGGCTATGCAATGCTGTATGAGGCAATCGGTGGCGTCCCAGATCCAGATGCCCACCGGTCCGTTCCCGGTCCAGGGCATGTCCCAGCCATTGTTGAACGCTTCGCAGTATTCAATGATCCCTCCCCGGACCGAGGAGGCCAGGATGCCGTTCCCGCTGTGATTCTCCAGTACCGTAGGATCGCCCGGATTGTTTTCTGCCACGCAATAGCCAATGTAAACATTGTTGTTGTCGTAGGTCTCCGGGTCACGGATGGTGGATCCGGATACATGAATCCCAGCGAAACCATTGTTGTGGGCATAACAATGGGTGATGGAGGCTTCCTCACACTGATACACATGGATCCCACTGTGCTGAAAGCCATATACTTCCAGATTGTTCAGGCAAATTCCCCGGCTGTGGTTCACCAGGATCCCATCGGTCGTATTGCCGGATTTGCGTCCATTCCCCAGAATTTCCAGGTTCTCCAGGGTCAGGTAATCACAAGCATCTGCCCAAACAGCCAGGCTGTCCAATCCATGGATCCGGGCTTTCCCTTTGCCATGGCTGGTCAGTACCAGTCGTTGATCGGAATTGCCTGCATCATCGGAACTGAGCATGAGGGTTCCCTGGAACTCATCTCCTGCCCTGAAATACAGCGTATCGCCCGGGAAGAAAGTGTGCGCATTGATCCGTTCGATGCTGGCCCAGGCCTGATCGACGGAAAGACCGGAGTTCAGATCATGGCCAACGGCACTCACATAATACACTGTTACCCGGCCATGCTTATCCCCGTTGCAGGAGCCTAGCATCCCCATGGCGGCGAGCAAAATCAGTGCAGCAAAGGTTCTATTCATCCCGGTAACTCCACAACAACTCCATGGTGAGTCCCCCGGCATTCTCCAGGTCAATGTATTCATAGCGGCCCGAACCCGGTTTCCCTTTTTCACCCCAGGTTCCTCCCATGGATACGACAAAATCACGACCCGTGTAGTCCCCAAGCACCTGGTCCATGTCAGCCACGGAAAATGCCAGGTGGTGGATCCCTTCCCCGTGGAGCTTGATGTGATCCTCATACACGATGGGACCTTTGACCGGGATGCACCATTCATAGGCAATATCCCCGTGGCGCTGCCAGCCCTGAATCAGTTCATGATCGGCCGGCTCCCCGTAATACATGGGATCGCCCAGTTCTGGATGCCGGATCTCCAGTTCGGGCAAACCCAGTGATTGCCAGAACTCCGACACAGGTTCAGGATCCTTGATGGCGAAGGCATACTGGTTCAGTTTCAGTCCATTTCGATTTTCTGCCACAAGGTCCTCAAAGGTTTCCTTCCCCTGATCTCCATATACGAAACCCAGGGTGTATCTGCCCTTTTCGGCGGTGCCCATAAAAACATATTCCATCTCGGCAGCTCCGGCTGTAATGGTCATTTTCTCGATCACGCCTACCCCGATATCCGACAAGCGCTTGATCTCTTTTTTCATTTCCCTCCTGGAGGCGAAACGATGCACCAGGCCCATGGCGCCATCCCCCTGCTTTCTGATAAATTCATGGAAAACGGAGTTTCCTGTCATGGGCTGGATCCAGTTGATCTGGGCGCCTCCCAGGTTGGCCCTGACCAGGCGGGCAGTTGACTTTGACCTGCTTGTTTCCGATGCAATGCTTACGATCTCCAGATCGGCAAACTGATTGAATCCAAGTTGCTTATATGCTTCGAGGGTGCGCTCCATATCCGTTACCGTCCAGAACACTTGATCCACATGGGAATAGCATTCCGGGAGCCCGTCCGCAGGTTTCCCGAAGGACAAAAACAACAGCCATACAGGCACTAACAACAATTTTTTCATGTCATTGATTTTATTGGGTTTGTATGTTGATGGTTTCCGCTTGAAGACCTTCAGAACTGGCTGATAATCTGATCTCACCGGGCTGCTCAGTGGATTTGACCACCACCAGGCACCTTCCCTGGTAGGACCTGCGGTAGGGGGCCTGATAACTTTCCGTACTCATGGGATCGGAACTTGCCACCGCCACGATTTCTCCCGGACCTTCCAGATCGAAATTTACGAGATTCGCGGCCTGAACCGACCGGTTCCCATCCTGGTCCAGCAGCTCCACTTCAATGTAAGAGAGATCCTGACCATTCGCCTGAATGCTGGCCCTGTCGGCCTTCATCCGGATGAGTTCAGGATCTCCGGCGGTGAGCAGTTCATCCGATTCCACTTCTTCTCCTC
>CBDTYO010000220.1:0-7195 GCA_965364615.1 uncultured Bacteroidia bacterium | reverse complement strand
TGCGTACCTCGGCAAACCACTTGTTGTCCCAGGCTATGTTCACCCCTTTGCGCACGCGACCCGGCTCCAGGTCCTCCCTTCGCCCCGTTTGTCCTGTAACCAGATACTCTGTTTGTACCCCGGCGGGGCTTACCCCAAAAGTAAAGCCGTTGGTTTTTTCATTGACCGGATCGATGACCACCCCAAAGGCATCACTATCCCAGAATTCGGCATCCCGCTTCAGGGTCTTGATGACATATTTTTCAGGTCCGCGACAGATGGCCCCAATGTAGATGAAATGACCATCCGTGGTCATCCTGACCTCGGTCTGAAGCCTGTCTTCCACCTTGCGGTCGTCCACCGGGTAACTCATCCAGAATCCACCGGCCACGGGAACCTGGCTCCAGATGTCTTCGTCCAATACCCCGTCAATTTCAATGGGTGCATCGCTGTGAATGATCTGATAAGTCAGATTCTCCTCGGGCGGAGAAGTCATGGCCACAGGCGAAGAAGACATGGCCTCGGGCGAAAAAGACATGGCCACGGGCGAAGAAGACATGGCCACGGGCGGAGAAGACATGGCCATCGAAGCTGAGGCCATGTGCATCAATAGCATGCCGAAATTCATACCCATGATCAAGGGCCGGATGATCCTCCTGCCTGATGCAGCCAATGGAATGTATTGCTTCATGGTCCCGTTCACGCAAATGTTTGCAAGGCCTTAATGTGTATACATGACACATTTAGACCAGCGAAGATACAATTTTTTGGGATGATCCCACTGCCTGGAGGTCAAAGCAGAATTGCATTTTACCGCCTTCCCGATGCTCATTCTGTATTTCTGACCAGAGGAGTTCAGTAAGCGATGCAATAGATCTTGTCCGTGCCTTTCATCAGGTAGGCGTCGCTGGTCACTGCCACCGAGGCCCAGATCTTGTCCTCCAAGACATTCTGGTGCAGTACTTCGAATTCTCTTCCTGCTTTCAGCACCTGGGTCACTCCTTTCTCATCGGTAAAGAACACCTTGTCATCATAGGCCCAGGGGGAAGCCCAGCAGGCTGCCACATTCTCGATTTTTTCCTGGTACACCTGTTCTCCTGTGGCTGCATCGATGCAGGTAATTTCTCCTCCCCGGTTGCTTAAGAGATATAGCAGTCCTTCATACAGCAGGGGCGAAGGATTGGAAGTAGGGGCATCCGGATTGGACCAAAGAACCCCGCTGCTGGTGCTTTCTCCCTCAGCCGGTGTGATATTGCCTTCTGCACCTGCCTTCACACAGAACAGGGTACCAGGCTTATCACGAAAAGCGGTATTCCCCAGGTAAAGGAGATCTTTTCCGGCTACAGGGGAAGGGATGTTGTAGTAGCCGGCCAATTCCAGTTCCCAGTTCAGATCACCGGTCCGGGGATCGTAGGACCGGGCGGTCTGGCCCCCGGTAACCAGTTCGGTGCGGCTGTTGTTTTTCCAGATAATGGGCGTGCTGTAGTTGGTGCTTTCCTCACGGTCCTTCTTCCAGAGCTCGTCGCCGGTTTCCGCATCCAGAGCCACCAGGAAGGAGTTCTCTTCATTGTCTACCTGGACAAATAGCCTGTCCTGATAAAGCACGGGGGAAGAACCGGTACCCCATCCGTTTAAGGTGAAGTAGGACCCAAGATCCTTCTCCCACTGCAAGGTGCCCTCCAGGTCGTAACAATAGAGGCCGTTGTTGCCAAAATATACATATAGCCTCTGGCCATCGGTCACCGGTGTTTCTGAAGCATAATTGGTGGCCCGGTGTTTATTCCCTCCGGGACTTCCCTCCTTGGCGATGGTTCTCCACAAAACTTCACCGGTGTTCAGGTCCAGGCAGCAGACTTCCCATCGATAGACGGTTTCCAGATAACTTAGGTCTTCTTTTGGATCGGGCCGGGACTGAGGTGGCGGCGGATTCTGATTATTGCCTGCGTTGCCGGCGGCCTCAGCAGGTGGACGTTGTGGAGGGGGGGGCTGACGTTCGGGTTCCGGGGCCATCTTCACGGGGATGGCTGCGGTGAAGAAGACCTTGTTGCCCCAGACCACGGGGGAGGTCCAGCTTTCACCACCCACTGGAGTGCTCCAGCGGATGTTTTCCGAAGGGCCCCAGGTATCGGGCAGGTTTTTGGCCCTGGCAACCATGTTGTATTCGGGCCCCCTGAACTGTGGCCAGTTCTGGGAGCAGGAAGTAATCATCAGGACCAGCAGGAAGCAGGTAACTGTAAACATCAGTCTTTGACGGGCTTTCGTTTTCATGTTACATGTGTTATAGGTTCGTCAGGTATTGGATCGAATTTTCGAGCAGCAGTTTAAGATGCTCGTTGGTATAAGCCTGTTTGTCGTGACCGAACATCAGATACAGGCAGGTGGAGTTGTTCCAGTGATTCTCCCAGGCAAGCTGTGAGGCACAGTAAGGGTGCTGCGTACCCAATAAGGGATGTGCCCCGGGCTTGATCAGGATGTTGTAGTAACCCTCATCATGGATCACAAATTCGCCGATCCCGCGGGTGACCGGATGCTCCGGGTCCAGCACTGTTATGGTCAGATCCAGGTCGTGGGCATAGCCGGAGTGAAGGCTTGAATCGGGATGAAAGCCGGGCATTACATATTTGCCCCCCACCATGGTTGCATAACCGTCCCATTTCTGAAAGCTGCACAGGGCATGGTGCATGAAGATCATGGGCATGCCCATTTGGGTAAGGTCCTGAAAGATGATCGAATCAGCCAGGGGCAGATCGGGCATGTAATCGTAGAAAAGGATCAGGTCATATTTGCCAACAGAAGACGAAGAAAGCAAGTCCAGGGCAGCCGGATGTGAGACCGGGTCAAATCCAATGCCTTCCAGGGATTGAAATAAGCCTAAGAATTCCGTGGTATCGTAGGCGTGTCCCCCGGTGACTACCAGGATTTCCTGGCCATCATCCAACAATCTCCACGCTTCGGCCAAAGGGGGAAAGGGCAAAACCGGCCAGTTTGAAATGCTGCATGCCCCAGGGAATCCCAATGAGGGTGACAGACAGCAGGAATCCGAATACAATGTGCAGCAGGGCGATCCACAGGCCGGCAATCAGCAGCCAGATCACATTCAGCAGTCCGTATAGGCAACCCGGCAATTCTCCTTTCTCCACACGGAAGGTGCGGCCGAAAGGCCAGAGGCAGAGGGAGCCGATTTTGATCAGCTGAAATCCGAAAGGGATGCCTATGATGGTCAACATCATGGCCAGTCCGCCCATGAAATATCCGATGGCGGTGGCCAGTCCCCCGAAAACAAGCCAGATCAGGTTGCCAAGAAAATTCATCAATCCGTGGGTTTTCTCCCGCAATATAAGAAAAACAAAAAAGCCACCTCCGAAGGGAGGTGGCTCAAATAAAAGTTTTCTAAAAGTCTTTTTATCAGCTTATTCAACTGGGGTTACCAGCATCGAACGCAGGTTTTCGATCAACTCAAAGGAAGTACTCAAATCTTCGTTGGAAGCAATATCGCTGATAGGGGCTACGGCCAGTTCAGATTTCAGTTCGATCATTTGTTCCGATAGGGCCTTCAGTTGTTCGAAGGTATTCAGCACCACAATGCCTTCCAGCTGATCCTGCTGCCGATAAAAGGCATCATACAACAAGCCGGTGGAAGGATTGAGCTGGTTCAGGTAGATCACCAGAAGTTCGCGGATGTCTCCCTCGTCTTCCTCGGTCTTGTCCTCCATCTCCAGCTTGTACTTCAGCAGGTTGCCAGTGATATGCACCTTCTCCACAAAGGAGCCGGTAAGAAAGGCCGTATGCACAAAAACCATCTCTTGCTCCGAATTGTAGTTCTCACTGTCGGCCAGAAGATTATTGAACATCATGGCGATGGTATCGCGATTCAGGGTGGAACCTTCCAGCTTTTCGATGGTCCAGGCTCCAAATTCCGATTCAACGCCGATGTATTTGGCCAGTTCCTGAGCAGCCGAGAACGTCAGATACATGGTTTCAGTGGCTTCCCCGTAAAAATGGTAGAGTATATCTGTCACATAGACGCCCAGATTGGCAGCAGCCACGGGATAGGATTCTTTGTAGGCGTGCGCGCTGTAAGGATCATTGGTAAGCACATCATAGTATTCCGCATTTACCATATCCAGAATGCTGAACACCTGGTCCACGCTGTTGAGCGATGGGTCGATGGTCTCGGCCGTTTTGATATAGTCTTGAAGGTCGAAAGTGCCTGTCTCCTGCTCCTTCTTGCTTTTGTTGCCACAGGAGGCGAACAGGGCCAGGGATAAAACCAGTACCACGGTGAAATTCAAATACTTCATTTTGAGTGAGATTAAGGTTTAACTTAACAGGTAACGAAGATAGAGGAATTTTGTTTATAAAAAAAGAAGAAAAGCTGCCCTGGCGGACAGCTTTTCAAGCCCTAAATCTAACCCTATTGTTAACCTAAATGTATGGGCAAAGATGTGTTAATTAATTCACAAAAAACATGAGAAAACTCATGTATGAGGGTCCGATTATAATTTTTTATGAATATTCTCTGTGACCACGTGACCGTCGAACAGTTGAATGATCCTGTGTGCTTTTTCGGCATCACTGGGTGAGTGAGTCACCATCACAATGGTGGTTCCCTCCTCATTCAGTTCTGTAAGCAGGGCCATGACCTCGGCGCCATTGGCAGAGTCAAGGTTACCCGTGGGCTCATCCGCAAGGATCAACTTGGGATTGGTGACCACGGCACGGGCAATGGCCACACGCTGCTGCTGTCCCCCCGATAATTGCTGGGGGAAGTGATTTTTGCGGTGGCTGATCTTCATGCGTTCCATCACGGCATCCACCTTTTTCTTCCGTTCGGAACCACTCATCTTCAGATAGAGCAGCGGCAGTTCGATATTCTCATACACGGTGAGCTCATCAATCAGGTTGAAGCTTTGGAATACGAATCCAATGTTTCCCTTTCGAAGGTTGGTTCTGCCTTTTTCTTTCAAGTTGGCCACCTCTGTTTCGTGAAACACATAGGAGCCACCTGAAGGATTGTCAAGGAGTCCGAGAATATTCAAAAGGGTGGATTTGCCGCAACCCGAAGGTCCCATTACGGCCACAAATTCTCCGTCCTTTACTTCAATATTTACATTATTCAGTGCGGTGGTTTCGACCTCATCGGTGCGAAAGACTTTTACCAGGTCAACAGTTTTAATCATTATTGCGGTTTTTATAATTGTTGATACTCTTAAGGACAATTGATATGCCAAAAAATCTAATTAACAGGAATAGAGCAATTTACGTAAATAATCACTATGCACAAAGTGTTCACTTTTGAGACGTTTATGTCCGTAATCGTACAGTGCGTACACCTGTTTTTCAAGGAACTGTCTGCTTCTTGTGAGGGCAGGTATAATCAAGACGCATGATATCCGGATTTGTTACAGCACTTGATGGCATGATATCCAGAAGGGACAGGATGACGAATCGAATTTCATCCCTGGGATGACCGGTTAAACGAGTCAACGCAGACGTAAATTGACTTTATTGGTCCTCAATCCTTACAACGATCTCGTCGGCAATGTGCAGGGCGGTGGTGAGGGTCTCCAGGTCGTCGAACAGCTCGCCACTGGCCCCTGAATGGTGACTCCGGCCCAGGATCTCCATCACATATTCATCCTTGGGATTGTCCAGATCGATGGAAGTGTAATATACCAGGGCAGGCTGACAGGAAGTCTTGTATTCTTCATCGTCAGGGAACTTGTTGTTGGTCCAGAATTCGTTCCAGTCCCAGGTTTGATTGATTTCAAAGAGTACCCTGAATTTCCTGATCCCTTCTTCATCCAGTCGGGTATGCAGGGTAAAACTTTTGGGAGGTGTTGGCCCGGTATAGGCATCCGGAACAGGATTGGTGGGAGTAGGAATATAGAGCCCCGTCTGGGATTTGATGCCACGCTGGTGCGCCCATCTCGGAACAGCTGCGGGGCGCTGGATCTCGCCGGGTTGCCAGAATCCCCTGGAGGCATCTCCGTGCTGGAATATCCCCTTCCCAATGGATTCTGCCACAAAGAGGGTTTGAAGGTAGTTTCCGTTTTCATCCTCCACCCAAATGGCCATCAAGGGATGATTGTGTCCCTCTCCCCGATACATGGTGATCTCCAGCGGGGTGCCTTCCCCGGATGGATTGGAAGTGATATGATCTGGCGTCTCTTCCACGGGCACCCTGGTGTTGGTGCAAGAAATGAAACCAAGTACAACAGGTAACAGCAGAAAGATTTTCCTCATGACAAAATAATTTAAAACTCAATGATGACCCCGATGGTGGGCAGCACCGTGCCTGCCACCGATTCCAGCTCCTTTAACCTGTAACGCTGCAATTCTGCAGGATCGCCGGGATTCTCAATGATGGGATTCCCCTCGGCATCCAGCTCCTGGACCAGGAAAGTAGTGCCGGTGGTCTGAAAATTATATACATTCTGAATATCCACATACAAATTAATGGTTATCCTTGACAAAAACCACTCTTTGTCCACCCGAAGGTCCAATTGATGGAAGGGCTTGAAACGCTCCTGGTTGTATCGGCTGAAGTCCGAAGCCGGAAATCCGGTCACATCCCAGTACTGAACCAGCGAGGAGGTATTCAGATCGAAAGGGGTGTAGGGCTGTCCGCCCACAAAGCGCCATTTGAAGCCCACTTGCCAGTTGCCTTTGAATTGCCGGAATCCATATATATTCAGAAGATGGATGTTGTCCCAGCTGGTGGGGATCCATCCCAGGTCGGTGAGGGACTCTTTCCTGGGAAGGGTTTCGCTTCGTACCAGGGTATAGGAGATGGTCAGGTTGGTTCCAAAGAGATCCCGGTTGCGGTAGAGGAATTCAGCCCCGTAAGCGCGTCCTTCTGCAATGGATTCCACCTGTTCATTGCCAAACAGCCCGAAATCGGCTCCCTTGCTGGCCAGTGAGATGGAATCGACCAGGGAGAACGGATAGTTGCTGTATTTCTTATAGAATCCTTCCACGCTGATCTTGGACTCATTCTCGGGCAGCCATTCCACACCGGCCACCAGGTGATCGGACTGGATGTATTTCAGCCCGGGCTGATTGACCATGATGCCTTCCTCATTTTTGAAGCCCATGGTGGTATAAGCAGGTTCCTGAAAGAAACGGCCAACGTTGGCATTCAGGTACCAGCCTGTGGTGAGTTCATAAGATGCCGAAAGCCGGGGAGACAGCTGATTCAGCGGGTTGGACATGT
>CBDTYO010000219.1:0-7200 GCA_965364615.1 uncultured Bacteroidia bacterium | reverse complement strand
CGGGATTGTGGGTAATGGTTTCAAGTCCGATGGTGATCACCAAACGGTTGCGGGAGATCTCAATGCCTCCCAGGTCTCCGGCAGCCACCGCCTGGGTCTCGAAGTTGGTCTCGGTCAGCCGGGTGGTGGAATAGTGGTCGGAGCCCCTTACGTTGAAGGCAATGTGACCGTCAGGTCCAATGCCTCCCAGGAAAAATCCAATGCCCCCCTTGTCCCTGATCTTTTGCTCATATTCAGAGCACCAGTTGTCGATGGCGAACAACGAGGCCTGCTGCATTTTCTCAAACTGGCTCTTCGGTTCCCGGTACCTCAGGGAAAGGTCCACCTTGCTGTCGGGAAATACTTCAGAAAAATGGCAAGCCCCGCCTGCCAGGGGGATCTCGTCGGAATTGATCAGCAGGGCATTTTTGGGATCCAGGCCAAAACCTTCGATATAATACTTTTTTACATAGTTGTAGAAACTGTTATGCTGTTGTGAAGAGATGGGGTAAAATTCATCGATCTGTACAAAGTGCAGCTTCTCCAGGGATGGCTTCTTGAGTTCTCCGATGCCATACTTGCTCCTGATTTCCCTGATCTTGTCCGTATCCCAGTTTTTCAGCAGGTGGGTGGTCCACTTGATGAAGTATTCCGGGGTTTTTCCTGTGGGCAGGCTGATGACCCCTTCAGGATTCTCACTGACCCACTCCAGGAAGCGGAGGGCTGTAAGCAGTCCCATGAGTGGAAAGTTCTCCACCACGATGTAGGGGGTTTTGGTGTTGATTGCGGGAGAACCCGACAGCTTGTAAAAGGATGATTCAACCTTGGATGTAAAATGCATGATCGAAATGTAAGATTATGGTGAAACTAGAATTATTTGTATGCATATGCGGGAATTGCAAAAATATGCTTTTTGCCGGTCCTGGTCAATCTGAATTCTTAAAAAACAAGAGAAATCCAGAACTTATATACAGATAGACAAGTAAGGCTAGTATTTGTTGGACATCTGCTTCATCCTGATGGCAAGAAGCGACTGCTCCAGGTCCCCTGCAATTTCAGAAGCATGGATGATGCCGGTCAGGCGGCGGTGCCACTCCACGTCCCTCCACATGCCCACAAACTGGGGGCCGCAGAAGTTGCTGGTGGCCATGGCCAGCCACCTGCCTGTGGCGGCCGCCTCCCGGGTACCCAGGGCACATAGCTCCTTGATGTAATCCCAGTCAAGCAGGGGCCAGTCCTTGTAATCGACCACTCCCCAGCACTCCGTGGTGATCAGTGCCTGATTGAGCTTTTCTGACCATCGTCCGGCCGTGCGTATCTGTCTGGTCAGCCCCTCCTGCCAGTACTCCTTTTTCTCCTCATAGACCCGCTTGCCGTGGAGGGCCATGTTCCTGTATCCCTTGTAGTCAAAACGCTCATAAGCGTAACCCACTTCCCGGTAAAACTCCCCCCCGTTGAAACTGGTCATCCAGATATGCGGTTCCAGGAAATCCAGCATCTCCAGGGGCCCCTTCTCAAGCATCACCTCATTGGCCTCCCCGGTAAAGGAAAAAGTATAAGGAATATGGGGATACTCCTTTTTCAGGACGGCAATGGAGTCGCGCATCCATTGCTGTGATTTGTCGGTATGCCATCCTGTCCACAATGCCTCCGGCGGATCGTTCACGAAGAAGGGGCACCAGGCATCTCCGGTCCACTCATTGCACAGGTCCACATACAATATGGTATCCAGCACCCCTCCTTGGTCAATGGATTGTAATACTGCCAGCCAGGCCTGACCCAGCTTCTGGGCCGTGGTCAGCTTCATTCTCACATCCTGCTCATCGGTCCGGAACCAGGAGGAGAGGCCCACCCTTACCTGGTATTCACGGCATTTCTCCAGGAACAGGTTCAGCTGGGGCTGCACCCTCACCCGGTTGATCTCCGGACTGCCCCAGTCCTGGGTGTGCCAGTGAGGCATCAACAGGTACTCTTTTTCGGGGTCTTCATAGATCAGGTGGGGAAAGGCATCGATCCGGATGGCATCGTAGCCCCTTTCCACCAGTTCCGAAAGGGCCCGGTCCCAGTCCTCATAGCCCGCCCCGGGCCACCTTCGCTCCAGCCAGGAGAATTCCCACATGGTGATGGCCAGGGGGTAGGCTCTGGTGGTGGCCCCGGGAGGAGCCTGGGGGATGGATTGCGGGGTCTGTTCTGTGCCAGGCTCCGAAGCGGGTCCGGCAGGTTCTCTGGCGAAAACCGCGGGGCCAGCCGCTGTTCCTAAGGCGGCTCCTGTGGCCCGGTGGATAAATTTTCGTCTTTTCATGGCAGGGTCATTCGGGGCATGGGCACCGGGTCGTGACAATCGGTGCAGAACATGGAATGGATGTTATTGGGACTTTCGCTGTTCAGGTAGGTGGTGTTCATGGTCATCACATCCCTGCCGCAGCTGGTCACGGCCGGGTGACAGGTGGTGCAGGCACTCCTGGCATCGTTGGAATGTCCGCGGTGGCAAGCACGGCAGCTGATGCCTTCATGCACTCCCACCGGGGTGCGGTCATCCGCGGTGCCGGCCTGGTGGGCCCAGTTGGGGGAATGGCACTGTATGCAGATCCGTTGCAGGGGATCGTCGGACACCAGGACCGCATCCCCGCCGACATACATGTCGGGTTTGCGAAGCATGTCGGCCCGCAGGTGCATCCTGTCCGAGCGCAGGTAGAGCCCGGTCAGGGGATTGCGCTCCTCCCGCTCATAAAATATGGCAGTGGGATCGTCCAGGGAGGCCGGATGTGCCATGGGGGTATTCTCCATATGGATGGGGTGGCAGACCAGGCAGGGGATTACCGGCTGACTGGCTTTCTCCGGCTCTTTCAGGCGCCAGGGTCCGGTGGTGGAAACGGGCTCCACCAGGTCGGCGATGGTCCGTTCATAATACATACCGTGACAGCGGAAGCAATCGGGATAAGGCCGCTCCATGGAATTGTGCTTGTCGTTCAGGAAAATATCTGCGTAGGTGGCCGAATGCCCGCCTGCCTGCCAGGCAGCATATTCGTCGCGGTGACAAGACACACAGGCCTGCATCACTTCCAGCACGCCTGCTTCATCGAGCCCCACCTTTTCGGCGGGCCTTTCCTCACGGTAATGGGAGAACAGCATGCCGGCCTTTTCCCTAAGGCTGTGAAGACCATTGCTCAGGGCAGTCCCGTGACAATCCACACACCGCACTTCCCGGTGTGCACTTTGTTGCCAGATCTCCATGGAGGGGACAATCTCATGGCAGGAGGCACAGGTGCGCTCCGGCCTGGCAGCATTCCAGCCTGCATAGCCTCCAAACAGCACCAGCAGCAGTACTGCCATCAATATGAGGGTCACCACGATCTTTCTTTGTTTAACGGTACCCATCACGACTTGAATTTTGTTCCGTTCCAGTTCCGGGTGATGTAATCCGATACCCAGTAGCCCAGGGCCATGATGGTGAGCACGGGATTAAAGCCTCCGTTGGTCACACAAAGGCTGCCATCTGCCACAAAAAGGTTATCGATGCCGTGCACCTGTCCGTATTTGTTGCAAACGGAAGTTTGCGGATCATTGCCCATGCGGGCCGTGCCGGCCTGGTGCTGTCCCCCGCTGAGTCCGCGTCCGCCCACCCGTTGCCAGGTCTGATAGGCCCCGGCCTCTTTCAGGACCATCTCTGCCTTGGAGGAGAGAAATTTGCAGTGTTCATGGTCGATGGGATGACGGCTGCCCGAAAGGGCCACCACCGGAATGCCCCAGTGATCCCTTACCGAAGGATCGACCGTCACCCTGGCCTCAAAGCTGGGGATCTCCTGGATGGGTCCCTGAAGGCCGCCCATTCGCTTGATGTTCCTCATCTGGAAATCCTTGTGTTCCTTCCCCCACCGTTTGGATCCGGGGGGTCTTACACCGGTGAACAGATAGGGAAGGGCATTAAATTCATTGGCCAGCATTCCTCCCCCGATGATCCCTTCATTGTGGTGGTTGAAGTCGCACATGCCGAAGGAGGCCCCCGGGCCTGCAAAATCTGTGATCTCAAAGTCGAAAAGACCCAGGGCTCCGGTATAGGCATGCCCCTGGAGGTTGCGGCCCACCCAGTCATGGTTGTTGCCCAGGCCGTTGGGGTGGAGCTGCGATCTGGAGTTCAGCAACAGGCGGGCGGTCTCGGTGGCCGAAGCCGCAATGACCACCAGGTCGGCGGTCTGGATCTGACCCTTGTCGTCTGCATCAAAGTATTTGATCCCTGTGATCCGGCCTGAAGCATCGCTCATCACCTCCGCCACCTGGCAATGTGTACGCACCTCACAGTTCCCGGTTCCCATGGCCACGGGGATCACCGTGTTCTGGGTGCCGTTCTTCCCGTCTACCGGACAGGCAAAACCCACGCAGGTCCGGTTGCGGATGCAGGCAGGGCGTCCGTTATAGGGAACCGAATTCCGCAGCATCGGGATGGGAAAGGGATGCAGCCCCAGCCGTTTGGCCGCTTCCGAAAGCACCTGTCCCTCCCGGTTGTATTCGAAGGGTGGCATGGGCTGAGGCTTTTTGCGGGGTGGCGCAAAAGGATTCCGGCCATCGTCGCCCGATACCCCTATTTCCCATTCCGCCTTCTCGTAACAGGGTTCAAGGTCCTGGTAAGAGATGGGCCAGTCATCCAGGGTGGAACCCTCCACAAAGCCATAGGTCGATTTCAGCTTAAAATCCTCGGGCATAAAACGCCAGGCCATGGCCCCGTAGGAAACCGTGCCCGAGCCCACGCAGGCAGCGTTGTGGCCATAGCCCCCGCTGATGGGCGTAACCACCTGCCGGGATCCGTCTTCCCCGATCCTGACCCGGGGATGCTTCCGGTGATCGGGGCCGAAGGCGGATCCCAGTACCTGCGTTCGCTGGGAGATGAGTTCATCATTGATATGTGCGTCATAATCCGGCCAGCCTCCCCGCTCAAAAAGCACCACGGAGAGTCCGTGGACCGCCAGCTCCTTGGCAACCACTCCCCCGCCGGCACCGGCACCTATCACTATGGCATTGACATGCTGCTTGGCCATGGTTGCTCAGCTTAATGGTTCGTAATGGTTGCGCCCGATCACCAGCGGGAAATCAAGGCCCATCATCCGATAACTCATATAATCCTTGTTGCCGCCGTGACGGGGGGCACCATAAAAGCCCTGCATGGTGTGGCGGATGACCAGGCTGAAGAAGCGGGACTGATCCAGATCGCCCCACTGATCCCCGGAAAGACTCCCCTCCTCCATGTCGGAGCAGATCATATACTGGGTATCCCAATCCAGGCTTTCAAAACGATTCCCAAAGAGTTCCATACAGCTATTCTGCAGGGCGGAGATCCCCTGCTGGTAAATCAGCTGGTCATAATCAAAAACGGCCACCAGCTGCCTGTCGATGTAATGGATGACCCCGGCCCGGGTGGCTCCTCCCCCATGCTCATCCTCCGGTATGATCTGTTCACACAGCGCGATCACACAGGCCGCTTCCTCATCGGTGAAAAACTGCCAGGAGGAAACGCTTCGGGTCACACAGGAAGGCATCAGCAGGATGCTGCCAAACCCGGCCACCCCGGTTTTCAGGAAAGTTCTGCGGTCAAGGGACATGGAATTCAGCCTTAGGGTCCAGGTCCCAAATTTGAAATAATTCCCTTTAGAACAAAATTAAACTATGCCAGGGCTTCAGATATAAAGATCCCCCTCGGCAGTCTCTGCCAGGGAAATAAACAGCCTGGATAATTTGGCAGTGACTTCTGTGAAGTACCGTTCCCCTTTCTCAGGGGTGGCTTTCCGCGGATCCCCGATGCCCGTATCCTCGGTGCAGCGGGTCCATTTTCGCTCGGACCAGGCCCAGGATTCATTCAGAGCCTCTGTGCTGAACTTCCTGGCCTTTCCTTCTCCGGCCTGATCCAGGGGTTTCACCAATTCAGGCCAGGTATGGAGCATCAAACTGGTTTCCATCTCATCGGCATGGCCCCCGCCATTTTCAAAGATCTTCCCCTGATCCACCGACTGGAACCAGTTGCAGGTGGCCAGGAACATATCGGGGAAAGCTGCCCCGACTTCCCGGAGGATCTGCCTGAAGTCATTTCCCCCGTGTCCGTTCACCACCAGGAGTTTATCCAGGCCGTAGCCAATTAAACTTTCGGCCAGGTCCTCCAGGATGGACTGCTGGGTGGAAGGATTCATGTTCAGGGTCATGTAAATATCTGACTGACCCGTATTCACCCCCATGGGGATGGTGGGCAGCACCACCACTTTGCTGCCCTGTTCCCAGGCCAGCCTGGCCGCTTCAAACACCAGGGCCTCTGTTTCATAGTTATCGGTTCCGTAGGGCAGGTGGTAGTTGTGGGCCTCGCAGGCTCCCCAGGGAAGGATGGCCAGCTCGTATTCCTGGTCCTTGACGTCTGACCAGTGGAGTTCGGATAGTATATACGGTCTCATGTTGGCTGAAGATTTTAAAGTATAAAGTAAACGATTTTGTTCATAAGGAGGCATCCCGCATGGCCCTGAGGTGGTCCGGCGGGGTATTGACTGTGACCTCGCAGCCCCCTGAAAGAATGAAGGGACGTTTTGCCTCCTGTTTACATAACAGCTTGGTTTCCTCGAAAATCGCTGCAGGATCTTTGTCCTGAATGACTGTCACGGGATCGAGGTTGCCGCAGCGGATGATCCGATCGCCCAGTTTTTCATAAGCCTCCTCCATGTCCACCATCCAGTCCATATCCAGGATGTCGGGACGGGTTTCCCGGATGTCTTCCAGCAAATGACTGATGTTTCCGCAGATATGCAGTTTCACCCGGGCCCCGAGGGACTGGATATAGGCAAAAAGCTCCCGGTGCTTCTCCTTCACAAATTCCTGGTAATTTTCGGCCGACACCTGGGAACAGATGGCATCCCCCACCCCGATGATATCGCAGCCCGCTTCCACCTGTGCACGGGCAAAAGCTTTGGCGGTCACCATGGTCTTATCGATGAGTCTCCTGACAAAATCGGGCTCCATGAGGATCTTCAGAAGCACCTCATTCACGCCCGCCAGGTCGCAGCTTTCCGCCAGGGGTCCTTCGATCCAGCCAATGATGGGCACCCCCCGACCCAATTCCTTTCTCAGAAACTCCCCCGCCCTGATGCGATCCAGGGTCCTTTCGGACTTATATACATCCGGATCCTTCAATTGGGCAATATCCTCCTGGGAATGCACCAGGATCTCCAAACAGCGGGGCACCCCATCCTC
>CBDTYO010000218.1:0-7224 GCA_965364615.1 uncultured Bacteroidia bacterium | reverse complement strand
CCCGGATAATCATTCGGTATTTTCGTATCATCATCCGGGTCTCCAAGGGTATTGGGAACCAGATATAGGATGCCTTTCATGAGCAGTGACTTAAGTTCAGGTATTAAAAATAATTATAACTTCGTGAAAAGCGAACTGCAAGACCACAGCAATTGAAAATTACCTTTCTTGGAACCGGAACTTCTCAGGGGGTTCCGGTGATTGCTTGCAGGTGTGCCGGCTGCATGTCTGACGATGAGCGCGACAAACGTTTGCGTTCCTCCATTCTGGTGGAAGTGGATGATTACGTGCTGGTGGTAGATACCGGTCCCGATTTCAGACAACAGATGTTAAGGGCCGGGGTCGGAAAGCTGGATGGGGTGCTCTTTACCCATGAACATCGCGATCATATCGCTGGGCTCGACGATATCCGCTCCTTCAACTTCATCCAGAAAACGCCCATGGATATTTTCGCAGAGGACAGGGTATTGAGGGCCCTAAAAAGCGGGTTTCCCTATGTGTTTGCAGAAAAGAAATACCCCGGAATACCGCAGGTGGTCATGCATCCCATCGCAAACCACCCATTTAAGATGGGCCAGTTGGAGATCATTCCCATCAGATTGATGCATTATCGCCTCCCGGTGTTCGGCTTCAGGATCGGAGATTTTGCCTACCTGACCGATGCAAACTATATCTCTGAAGCGGAAAAAGAGAAACTGTACGGCTTGAAGTGCCTGGTGGTGAATGCGCTTCGCAGAGAGACCCACATCTCCCATTTTACCTTATCTCAGGCTGTGGCCCTGATGGCCGAGCTGAATCCCCGCATGGGCTATCTGACACATATTTCGCATCAGATGGGACCTTCCAGCGCCCTTGAGGAAGAACTTCCTTCCCATGTCCGGCCTGCCTACGATGGCCTTGTATTGGAGCTGTAATCCCTGACCTGTTCCATTTCTTTCCCGGAGGAAATAAATAATATAGCTGTTAAAATGCTAATTATCATAAATATAAACCCAGCAAGCAGGAGCGCTTGCGGAAGTGAATAGACATCCTTAATCCAGCCAAGAAGGGGACCGGTGAGGGCGAATAGCAGACGGATGATGAAATTTCTGACGGAAAGCACAGTGGCCCTGATGGAGGAGGCGGTAATCCGGTTGATGTAATCTTTCAGCACCGGCGTGGCATAGCCCCTGACCAGGTAAAACAGGTACAGGACGAAAAGTCCCCCCGGTAGATGAAATCTGCTGAGGGACAGGTATCCCAGTGGAATCAGCAGGGCAATCAGCAGGATGGATCCCCGTTGGCCCAGTTTTCGTTCCAGGCGGTGAGCTGTGTAGGAGGTGATCGCTACGGTCAGATTCAGGGTGGTCCAGAGGATCCCAAACCAGGCAATGTCAATGCGGGTATATTCAAAAAATGGCTGGGCAAACCAGGCCATGGTGAGTGTGGCCGTTCCTGTAATGGCGCTGAAAAGGATGTTTCTGCGGAGCGGGCGATCCCTGAAAAGAGCGAATCTTGCAATGTGTATGATTTCCTTGAGCCCGGCTTTGATCAGGGGAACCTTCCGGGTGGGCTCTACCAGGGTAATGGCAGCAGGTAGTGCAATCAAAGCCACAAAGGTCTGGGCAAAATAAGGTGTCCTGAGGGTAATGCCGGCCAGCAATCCCCCGGCAATTCCAGCCACAGCTTCGGCCACATTTCCCAGAGAGGTTATCCTGCCTTCAAAACGGGTATATTTTTTCTCCTCTCCCTTTTCCAGCAGAGAATCATACAGCATGGCAGAATCAGCGCCCGAAATACAACTCTGCCCGATACCCAGGATGATCTCAGCCACAAGAAAACCTGTAAATCCATGGCTGAAACTATAAGTTGCAAAACCAAAAGTTCCGAAAACAGCACCAAGGATCAGTGTTTTTCTGCGTCCGATGACATCTGCCAGGTAACCTGATGGAACCTCAAGGACAACGATGGCGATGGAATAAACTGCCTGAAGGATCATGATATCTTTCATGGAGAGTCCGTTGCTCTCGTAGAAAGGCACTACAATGGGCATGTAAAGCATGAACCATTTGGCCGTCTTGATCAGGTAAAGGCGGATGATATTTGGATGCAGGGTTTTGGGCAATTCTCAGGCTTTGAAGCAAAACTATAAAAAGGCTGGTTATCACCCAGAGATGTTTTAGAAAATATTGAATGAAATGCCTTTGTAGCTATCTTTGGATACAAACAGCAAGACATGGGCATGACGGTCATAGAGAAAATCCTGGCCTCGCATTCAGGCAGAGAGCGGGTTCATCCGGGTGAAATCGTGGATGTAATCATCGATGCCAGGGTGGCCCGTGATTTTGGGGGAGCCAATGTGGTAAAGCACATGGAGGAGAACCACCTAACCCTGGAGAATGCCTCCAGTACTTTTTTCACTTTCGATTGCAATCCCACCGGATCCGATCAGAAATATGCAGCCAATCAGCACAAATGCAGGCAATATGCCAGGAAACACGGAATCAGGGTATATGACATCGATAAGGGCATTGGTACCCATGTATTGATAGAGGAAGGGCTGGCCTATCCGGGTTCCACAGCCATTTCCACCGACTCCCACGCCAACATTCTGGGAGCTGTGGGTGCATTCGGTCAGGGCATGGGCGACAAGGATGTGGCTGCCGCCTGGCACAAGGGTTCTACCTGGTTCAAGGTGCCGTTTACTGTCAAGATCGTTTTGGAAGGTAAACCACGTGCTGGCCTGAGCGCCAAGGACCTGGTTTTAAATCTGCTGGAAAGGTTTGGAGCCAGTGCACTGCTGGGTAAAGCCATAGAAATGGAGGGAGCAGCGGTGGAGAGCCTCAGCCTCGACCAGCGTATAACCATTGCTTCCATGGCCACCGAAATGGGCGCCATCATCATCCTGTTCCCACCCAACAAGGAGGTTATCAGGTACACCGAATCGCGTGCCAGGAAAAAGCTGGAACCTGTGTCGGCCGATTCTGATGCCAGCTATAGTGCGGTCTATGCCTTGGACATATCAGAATTCTCCCCCAGGATCTCACTCCCGGGAAAACCGCACGATACTGCGGAAATTCCGCAGGAACGTGTCTGGATCGACTCAGCTTTTATAGGAAGTTGCACCAATGGAAGGATGGAGGATTTGCGATCAGCCGCTTCAGTGCTGGAAGGCAGGCACATAGCTGAAGGGGTGGTCCTGAAGATAGTTCCGGCCACCGATCGCATCTGGCATCATTGCATGGAAGAGGGATTGATCGAAATATTTAAGGAAGCTGGAGCACTGGTATCCAATGCCGGTTGTGCCGGTTGTGCGGCTGGACAGGTGGGACAGAACGGACCGGGCGAGATTACCATCAGTACCGGAAACCGCAATTTTCCCGGGAAGCAGGGACAGGGTGAAGTATATCTGGCTTCTCCGGCTGTGGTGGCCGCATCAGCCGTGGCCGGATACATCTGCTCCGCCAAAGACCTGCCCCAGACGCCCGAGAAGCGCCCGGTCTTAAAAAGCGCTGAAAAACAAACTCTTCCCCAGAAACCCCCTCAGAAGGAAGACCGGCCTGTGGAAATTGAGGGAAGGGTGTGGTACATTGCCAGGGACAATATCGATACAGATATGATTTTCCATAACCGCCACCTCTCCATTACCAGTCTGGAGGAGATGGGACAGCATACCTTTGGGAACCTGGAAGGCTATGAGGATTTTGCGACCCGGGTCAAAGAGGGAGATATTGTGGTGACCGGTAAGAATTTCGGATCAGGCAGCTCCAGGCAACAGGCTGTGGATTGCTTCATGGCCCTGGGGGTGCAATGTGTGGTGGCTGAATCCTTTGGTGCCATCTATGAGCGAAATGCCATCAATGCAGCATTTCCCATCATCAGCGCCGGGGACATCAAGGCCCTGGATCTTGAGGACGGCGATGTACTGAAAGTGAATATGCACACGGGCAGGCTTCAGAATGTAAGCAAAGATACCACCATAGATTCATCTCCATTTTCAGAAGTACAAATGGAGATCTACCAGAATGACGGATTGTTCTAAACCTATTGATTATGAGACTAATTATTCCTGAAGGTTACAAGCCACTGATCACTCTGAAGGAGACAGAGAAAATTCTCCAGATGCTCAAGGACCATTTTGAGTCCGGCTTATCCTCCGATTTCAGGCTCAGGCGGGTCACGGCTCCCTTGTTCGTTCTGCAGGGCACCGGAATCAATGACGACCTCACCGGGGTCGAAAAACCTGTTTCCTTTCCCATCAAGGACATGCGTGGTCAGGTAGCCGAAGTGGTTCAATCACTGGCCAAATGGAAAAGGATGATGCTTAGGGATTATGACATTGAATTGGGGCATGGCATCTATACCGATATGAATGCCCTGAGGCCCGAGGAAGAACTGGACAACCTTCATTCCCTTTATGTGGATCAATGGGATTGGGAGAAGGCCATCCGCCCGGAGGAGCGAACCCTGGATACGCTCAAAGACGCGGTGGGCAAAGTATGGCAGAATATCAAACGCACGGAATTCTTTATCCATACTTTCTATGCCGAAATCAGCCCGGCCCTTCCGGAAGAAATTACCTATATCCATGCGGAACAGCTGTATGAAATGTTTCCCGATCTTACTCCCAGGGAACGGGAAGATAAAATCGCCGAAAAGCATGGAGCTGTTTTTATCATAGGAATAGGGTATGACCTGCCCGATGGCAAACCCCACGACAAGCGCGCCCCGGATTACGACGACTGGAGCACCGAAACTGTGGATGGGTACCGGGGCCTGAACGGGGATATCATCGTCTGGAACGAGGTGCTGGAATGTGCCGTGGAACTTACTTCCATGGGGATCCGGGTGGACAAGGACGAACTGATGACTCAACTGGAACTCACGGGGGATATGGATCGTGCTGAATTGCTGTTTCACAGACGCCTTCTGAATGAAGAACTGCCCTCATCCATCGGAGGCGGGGTCGGACAGACCAGGACCGCTATGCAGCTTTTGAAAAAGGCGCATAGCGGTGAGGTTCAGTCGGCCATCTGGCCCGGAGAGATGGTGGACCATTGCAAGCGTTCCGGCATCCAACTCATATAGAAGAGAATAGCCCCTGTCTGTAAACCTCTAACCATGAAATTCTAACCTTTCATCATGCCATCCACATTTGTAGAGAAGGTCTTTGGTGCCCCTGCAGGTTCCATTGTCTTTCACAAACCAGACCTGGTATTGACCCACGACAATACCGCCAGCATCCGGAAGACCTTCGAGAAAATGGGAGGCAAAGATGTGTTTGATCCTGAAAGGCTTGTGGTGGTGCTGGACCACAATGCACCTCCCACCAGTGCAGCGTTGGCAAACAGCTATCAGAGCATTCGTGATTTTGTGGAGGAGCAGGGTGTTGTAAAATTCCATGATGCGGGCAGTGGCATTTGCCACCAGCTCATGGCCCATTATGCCCGGCCCGGCATGGTGGTGGTGGGAAGCGACAGCCATACCTGTACAGCAGGAGCTTTCAACGCCATGGCGGCCGGCATCGACCGCACCGAGGCAGCCGGACTATGGCTCAGGGGGGAGACCTGGTTCCGGGTGCCGGAGACACTGAAAATTACCCTCACGGGCCAGCTACCACAAGGTGTGTATGCCAAAGACCTGAGCCTCTGGATCATTGGGATCCTCGGTTCGGCAGGAGCCAATTACATGTCCATTGAATTTCATGGCGATGGGGTGGCTGGCCTGGGTATTGCCGACCGAATGACCCTGGCCAACCTGGCTTCGGAGATGGGGGCCAAGAATGCGGTCTTCCCGGCCGATCAGGTACTGCATGACCATGTGGGAGAAAAGCTCTCTGGAGTGTGGGCTGATCAGGGAGCCAGCTATCAACGGTCCATCGAGATTGATCTGGGTGAGGTTTATCCCCTTGTGGCTGCACCCCATCATGTGGACAATGTGAGGGCCCTGGCGGAAGTGGCCGGGACCGATATTCACCAGGGAGGGATCGGTACCTGCACCAATGGCAGGATTGAGGACCTGAGGGAATCGGCAGCCATCATCAAAGGGTTGAAGGTGAAACCCGGAGTACAGTTGCTGGTCATTCCAGCGTCCCGGGAAATATACCTCCAGGCCATTGAAGAAGGGCTGATAACCATATTCCTGGAAGCCGGGGCCAATGTGCTCAGTTCCTCCTGTGGCCCTTGCCTGGGAACAGGGCAGGGGATCCCGGCAGATGCGCAGCGGGTGATATCCACCGCCAACCGAAATTTCCTGGGACGGATGGGGAACAAGAACGTGGAGATCTACCTGGCTTCTCCTGCGGCGGTGGCGCTGAGTGCAGTACAGGGCAAAATCGCGGATCCGAGGGAGAGCAAGGGTGCTGAGAAATATCCCTTCAGAACGGCTCAGGCAGGCAGCGTAAGCATAGAACCTGGCGAGAAAAGGAGGATTCAGGGTGTTTGGAACTATGCCGATGCCGACAACCTGAACACCGACCAGATGTTTGCAGGGAACCTTACCTACGAAATTCAAAGCTCTGACCCGGATGGAATTATTCCTCACCTTTTTGAGGGCTTTGATACAAGTTTTTCAAAGGAAGTACAAGCGGGAGACATCATCCTGGGTGGTGAAAACTTTGGCTGTGGCAGTTCCCGGGAGCACCCATCCGTAGGACTCGCCCATCTGGGGGTAAAAGCAGTGATCGTGAAATCGGTCAACCGCATTTTTTACCGCTCAGCCGTCAACCAGGGACTGCCCCTCATAGTGATGCCAGAAGTAGTCAGTGCCTACCAGGCTGGTGATCAGGTGGACGTCGATTTCTCAGCCGGTATGATCCGGGTGGGGCATCGGGAATTTTCCTTTGAACCCCTGCCCGAAAAACTGATGGCCATACTGAAAATGAAAGGGCTGGTCAACTGGATCCTTAATCAATAGGTCAATTCATTCCAGGAATCAGTTCGATGGCTGATACGGGTCCCGGAATCATTGCTCCAGGCCACATGAATATCTGCACAAAAAGATTCTTTTTCCTATCTTTGCACGCGAAAACCGGCTTATTTCTTGCATAGCATGGCATGAGCCAGTTTTCGGCAACCCGGTTCCGTAGCTCAGTTGGACAGAGCAACAGCCTTCTAAGCTGTGGGTCGCGCGTTCGAATCGCGCCGGAATCACAAAAAAACCGCTTTTAGAGCGGTTTTTTTGTGATCACGAGGGACTTAGTCCCGAGTAATCACCAACGGGTGAGTAGGGACTTAGTCCCGAGTA
>CBDTYO010000217.1:0-7228 GCA_965364615.1 uncultured Bacteroidia bacterium | reverse complement strand
GACTTTTGCTTCAATCAGGTGGTATACGGCGGCAATTTTCCACGCGGTGGCTTCTTTGGCACTGTCCACCGACGAACGCGTCAGATTATACACCTGAAATTTTCCCTCCTTGACGCTGGCAATGGCCAGGTTGTTGGAGGTTTCCACCAGTCCCTTCATGCTCTGGCTCATGCGCTGCACTCCATTGGGCGTGGCATAAATGGCACGTATGAACTTGGCCTGGTCGGCAGCGGGGACCACCATGGTGGGGGCATCGGTCTTCTCACAGGTGAAGGAGAGATCGGGTTCGGTTTCGGCAAACTCCTTCCGGTAGATTTCCTGGTATTGGTCCACCAGGGACTCAAACCTGCCGGCCTCAGAGGAAGGCACCATCACCAGGGCATGGGATTCACGGGGAATGGCATTGCGGAGATCTCCTCCGGTGGCTTCAGCCAGCCTGATATGCAGGTCCGATTCGGCCTGCATCAAAAAACGGAACAATACCTTGTTGGCATTGGCCCTTCCCAGGGGAATGTCCATGCCCGAGTGCCCGCCTTTCAGTCCCTGTGCCCTCACCAGGTAGGCTGTATGTTCTGCGGGAGCAGCTTCTTCCTGGTAGTGCTTGCTGGCCGACACATCGATGCCGCCGGCACAACCCACATACAGTTCCCCTTCGTCTTCCGAGTCCATATTGATCAGTATATCTCCCTGAAGGAGACCCGGTTTCAGGCCGAAGGCACCTGTCATGCCGGTTTCTTCATCGATGGTGAACAAGGCTTCCACGGGTCCGTGCCTCAGGCTGGTGGATTCCAGGACAGCCATGGCAGCTGCTACGCCTATGCCATTATCGGCACCCAGGGTGGTCCCGTTGGCAGTGACCCATTCCCCGTCGATGAGGGCTTCAATGGGATCTTTTTCAAAATCAAAGACCTTGTCGCTGTTTTTCTGGGGCACCATGTCCAGGTGTCCTTGTAGGACCACTCCCTTGCGGTTTTCCATTCCCGGTGTGGCAGGTTTTTTGATGATCACATTGCCCACTTCATCGACCAGGGTCTCCAGTCCGAGGTCTTCCCCGAATTTTTTCATATAGGCAATGATCTCGGCTTCCTTCTTGGAGGGCCTGGGTATTTGGGTCAGTGCATGGAAATGCTTCCATACTGCACTGGGTGTTAAATCTTGTATTGAACTCATTGTATAAGCATATTTAATTATTTACTCTTTTCGATGTTCGGCAGCTGAAGTCCGTAACCCTTCTTTTTGTCCTCCAGCCTGAGCAGCAGGGAAAAAACCAGTGCCAGAACTCCAAAGCTGGTAAATATGATCATCGGGAGTGTGTAATTGTAAGTGGCTACTTCAACCCCGCCCTTGATTTCATACCCGGTAATGCAATACTTTTGCAGCACCCATCCAATCAGGGCGGGTACTCCCATGAGACCCCAGTTCTGTACCCAGAATATCAGTGAGAAGGAGCTTCCCAGGTATTTGTAAGGGATAATCTTTGGAACCGATGGCCACATGGCCGATGGCACCAGGGAGAATCCGATTCCCAGCAAAAGGATCAGGACCACTGCAAGGATGGTATTGTTAAGAAAGGGGATGGAATAGAGGGCATGGACGACAATGAGAATGATCGATCCTATGATCATGATGGTAGCGCCCTTCCCTATTTTATCATAGACCCCACCAAACAGGGGAGTGAGCAGGATGGCTCCGAAGGGTAGCATGGCAGGAATGGTGCCGGCCACAGAATCCGCCACATTAAACTTCTGGACCATCAGATCGGCCGCAAACTTCAGAAATGGAAAAACGGCTGAGTAAAAAAGAACACAAAGGAACGCAAGGTACCACCAGCCCCTGTTGCTGACGATATACCTGATATCAGACACTTTGAATTTATCCTCTTCGGGGACTGTATTATTGGCTTTGTCTGCAGCCAATTGAGAAGCGTCCAGCTTTTTGTCCATGAATGTGTATATAATGAAGGTTATCAGACCGATGCACAGAAGCACCAAACCCAGCAAAACAGGCTTGGAAACATGTCCCAACCGGATGGCAATGGGTGCGGAAACGCCTATGGCCAGGGCTGTTCCCAGTCTGGCCACCGATACCTGCATTCCCATGGCCAGTGCCAGTTCTTTCCCCTTGAACCACTTGACGATGATCTTGGAGACGGTGATTCCGGCTACCTCAACACCTACTCCAAAGATGGCAAAACCCAGGGCAGCCATCAACACCTGTGCTTTCATATCGAACCACAGGATATTCCAGACCACGCCATCCAAGGTATGTGTGGAGACAGCCCAGAATTTCAAGCCAGCGCCCAGGACCATCACGGAAGCGGCACCCACCCCAGTAAAACGGACCCCCATTCTGTCCAGAACGATTCCCCCCAGGATCAGCATGATCAGGAATACGTTGAACCATCCATAGGCACTGGTGAATACTCCGTATTCGGCACTATTCCAGGTGAGTTGCTGTTCCAGCAGGCCTTTGAGAGGGGCCATTACATCGGTAATATAATAACCTGCGAGCATGGTAAATGCCACGATGCCCAAGGCGGTCCATCTTGCCAGTGCAGAGTCTTTCAGGCTTTTTTTAATTGCTTCCATCGAAGTGTTTTTGGTTAAAAATCAAGCACTAAAAATAGAAAAAAAACCTTGGCTAATGGCGTTTTGTAAAACATAGTGCATAAGTTCGCCCGGGTCATATTTCAAAAATTCCTATTTTCGTGGACAATGGTACGCTGTTTGATGTAAGCTTATGTAACTGATTGCGACCAAATGCGTAACAGAAACTGAAACTCGAAGTATGAAAACAATGCGATATATGATCTTGCTGATGTTGTTGGGAACCGGAGCAGCATCAGCCCAGGAGGAGGTAAAGTGGTATTCCATTGAGGAAGCCGTCCAGCTGGCCAGCCAGGAACCCCGGGTATTGCTCATCGATGTCTATACGGACTGGTGCGGATGGTGCAAACGCATGGATGCCACCACTTTTTCAGATCCCGAGGTGGCCGCTTTTATGAACAAGCATTTTTATCCGGTAAAACTGGATGCGGAAGGGAAAGAGGACATAGTGATCGGAGAGAGAACCTTTAAATTTGTTGCCAACGGGCGACGGGGCTACCACGAAATGGCAGCCATTGTGACCAAGGGCAGGTTGTCCTATCCCACCATCTCCTATGTGGATCCACAGGGCAAAGTCCTGCAGGCGGCTCCCGGTTTCAAGGCCCCGCAGGATTTCTGGGTATATCTCGACTATTATTCAGGGGAGACCTATAAGCAACAGACCTTCCAGGAATTTTCCTCGCAGTATGCATCCCGGGAAAAACCGGTGATTGAAAATCTTTAATATTTATCCAGCATCTGAGCCAGTTCACTTTTGAATGCTTTCCTCAGGGAAGCCGGCTCAACGATTCGGCCGTCTTTGCCCAGGCTGAGCACCAGTGATCTGAACTCATAGGTGGGGTGTACCCTGAAACTGAAAATGACCTCTTCTTCGGTCTCCTCTTCGATGTTCTGTGAATCATGCCAGGGCTGGGTAATCAGGTATTGAGCCTGGGTTTTCTGGACAGCCAGTTTGATGAGTGCAGGTGTGCCTTCTGGAGCGATGATCCCTATGGCATGCTTGAAGTACTTCTCCGCATCAAAGGCAGGGGGAACATAGCTGATGCCTTCGGCGGCCTTCATATCCCTGATGCGGTCCAGGGCATATGTGCGCACCTGTCCCTTGAATTCGTTGAGGCCTACCAGGTACCACCTGAATCCATGTTCCTTCAGCAAATAGGGGTGTACCTCGTTGAAGTAAGGTTTATCCTCATAGAAAGGCAGATAGTAAATCCTTACAACCTGTTGGTTTTCAATGGCTTTGATGATGGGTTCAAGGTATTGGGTGCCCTTGATGTCAGGAGCATTTTTAAAGCTGATGAAGCCCCGGTTACGGTATTGCTCATACAATCGTGCAATCAGGGAGTGCACCTCCAGCTTATTTTTGGAATAGGCCATGGATGAAATTTTGCGGATTTGTAAATGTAACAAATCCTGTCTTTGGATTCATGGGATCGAGGCAGCTTTGATCAGCCCTTTGAGATAATAATTCTTATCTTGGTTCCTTCTGTGAAAATAAGTAACTTTTATCTCCCAAATGGGTGCATTACAAGGTGGCATAGATGGGCCTGGAAAGGCATTGGATAAAAGCAGAAAGGGATCCTGCCTGCTGCATATATCCAACCGCTCGGGCAGCCGGCTCAACCTTGTGATCCAGGGGACCGGGCACCATGAGGTCCGTGCCATGATCATTCGCCGCAGAAAACGCCTCAGGCTGGCCAGGGGTACCTATGTGGTGGAGCTTTGGCTTTCAGAGGGTCGCATCCGCATCAAACCGGTGAATATCCCGCACATCAGCATCGAGAAGATCACCTCACGCAAGGATGTGTCTATCAGGGGCAGAAAAATTGTGGCTGATTTCATCCATGACAAGGCCAGGCTTGAAATTGACCGGGAACCCTCGGCCACTGACAACTAACAGGCATTCAGTAATTCAGGTTGGAAGCCAGCAGCCGTTCTGCCTCTGCAAGCGGGATATTTTTTCTGCGGGCATAATCTTGCACCTGGTCCGAACCCAGTTTTCCCACGAAGAAATACCTGGATTCGGGATGGGCAAAGATCAGTCCGCTGACCGAAGCGGCAGGAACCATGGAATAATTCTCTGTCAGGGAGATGCCGTATCTCTCTGCGTCCAGCAACCGGAACAGCACTTGTTTTTCTGAGTGATCTGGACAGGCGGGATAACCGTGGGCCGGCCTGATCCCACTGTATTTTTCTCTGAAAAGATCCTCTACTCCCAATGACTCATCTGCGGCATATCCCCAATCACTGTGCCTGATCTTTTGGTGGAGCCATTCGGTGAAGGCTTCTGCCAGCCTGTCGGCCAATGCTTTCAGCATGATGGAGGAATAGTCGTCATGTTCTGCTTCAAAGGCTTTGAGCTTTTCCTCGATGCCGATCCCGGCAGTCACTGCAAATGCTCCCAGATAATCCTGCTTTCCCGAATTCAGGGGCGCGATGAAATCAGCCAGACAGAGGTTGGGCTGGTCCTTCTTGAGGGTCTGGTTCCGAAGCATGGCAAAACGGCTCAGCTCTCGGCCATCCTCTTCATAGACCACAATATCATCTCCCTCCGAAGAAGCAGGGAACAGGCCATAGACCGCATTGGCTGTGAGCCACTTTTCATCGATGATTTTCCGCAGCATCTCCTGTGCATCCTCGTAAAGTTTTCTGGCCTCACCTCCATAGCTGGGGTGGTCAAATATTTCGGGAAACTTTCCCTTCAGTTCCCAGGTGGTGAAAAAGAAAATCCAGTTGATGTACTTGCTGATCTCCTCCAGGGAAACGTCAGTGAGGCTTTGAATGCCCAATTGATTGGGAACGCAAAGGGTTTCCTGGCTCCAGGCTGGCTGGAAGCGATTGGCCCGGGCAGCTTCCAGGGAAAGGTAGGTAATTTCGCGGCCGGCCCCGGCGTAGCTTTCTCTCAGTGCAATATATTCCTCTTGGATTCCCTTGCTAAAATCCGTTTTTTTCTCCTGCGAAAGAAGGGAGCTGACCACTGCCACACTTTTGGATGCATCTTTCACATGGATGACAGGCTGGGAATATTTCGGTTCGATTTTCACGGCCGTGTGTATCTTGGAGGTGGTGGCACCGCCAATGAGCAGGGGCTGGTCCATGCCCCGCCTTTCCATTTCCGATGCCACATGGATCATTTCTTCCAATGAGGGAGTGATCAGGCCCGAAAGCCCTACCACATCCACCCCCTGCTTCTGCGCTTCGTCCAGGATCCGATCTGTGGGCACCATCACCCCCAGGTCAATGATCTCATAGTTGTTGCATCCCAGCACCACGCCCACAATGTTTTTTCCAATATCATGGACATCCCCCTTGACGGTGGCCATCAGAACTTTTCCGGCAGTCTGGCTTTCCCCCGACTCGCCACTTGCCTTCTCCTGCTCAATGAAGGGCAGGAGGGTGGCCACAGCCTTTTTCATGACCCGGGCACTTTTGACCACCTGGGGCAGGAACATCTTGCCTTCTCCGAAAAGGTCCCCCACCACGTTCATCCCGTCCATCAGGGGGCCCTCAATCACCTTCAGTCCCAGTCCGTATTTCTGGTGGGCTTCCAGGGCATCTGCTTCAATGAATTCGGCCAGGCCCTTGATCAGTGAATGTTTCAGCCGCTCCTCCACCTCCTGGTCCCGCCAGAGGTCACGCCGTTCTTCTTCCTGATCCACCTGTTTCAGGGTGGCAGAGTATGCAATGATGCGTTCAGTGGCATCGGGCCGCCGGTTCAGCACCAGGTCTTCGGTATGTTCCAGGAGCTTTTCGGGGATTTCATCGTAGACCTGAAGGAGACCGGGGTTCACGATCCCCATGTCCAGTCCTGCCTTGATGGCATGGTAAAGAAACACAGAGTGGATGGCCTCCCTGACCACATCGTTTCCCCGGAAAGAGAAGGACAGGTTGCTGATCCCTCCGCTGACCCTTGCACCGGGCAGATGCTCCTTGATCCAACGGGTGGCATGGATGAAATCAAGGGCATAGTGGTTGTGTTCCTCCATCCCAGTTCCGATGGTCAGCACATTGGGATCAAAAATGATGTCGTCAGGAGGGTAATCCAGCTTCTCAGTGAGAAGGCCGTAGGCCCTCTTACAGATCTCAATGCGTCTTTCATAGGAGTCGGCCTGTCCCTTTTCATCGAAGGCCATTACAATGACGGCGGCACCGTAGGCCCTGATTTTTCCGGCCTGTTCCAGGAAGATCTTTTCCCCTTCTTTCAGGCTGATGGAATTGACCACTGCTTTGCCCTGGATGCATTTCAATCCGGCTTCAATGACCTGGAATTTGGAGGAGTCTATCATCAGGGGCACCCTGGAGATTTCCGGTTCGGCCAGGAGCAGGTTCAGAAAGGTGACCATTTCATGTTCGGCATCCAGCATGGCATCATCCAGGTTGATGTCCAGGATTTGGGCCCCGTCCTCTACCTGTCTCCGGGCAATTTCCAGTGCTTCCTCATATTTTTTCTCCCGGATCAGGAACAGGGGAATCACACTTCACGCTTTGTAGTTTTTCTGGAAATCGTAAAAATCGAATTCCTCGGTGATGGGAACCACATTGTCCTGAATGTGCTTCTTCACGGCGTCCATCAGCGGCTGTGCCTCTTCGGACATCGCCAGGTTGAACAGCTCTGGATTAAG
>CBDTYO010000216.1:0-7228 GCA_965364615.1 uncultured Bacteroidia bacterium | reverse complement strand
CATTGGCCCCGGCATCCAGGGTAAAACCCAGCCTGCACCCGGTTTCCTCCCGGAAAGCCCTGATTTCCCGGAGGATGGAGAGTGTTCCGGGCTGCATCAGCAAATAGCCGGGCCTGCCGGTCATCATCATGGCATGCAGGCTGAGGGCCTCCTCCTCCATGAGTGCAATAAAAGCCAGCCAGTCCCCTCCCACCATGGCCGCATGCAAGCGGTCCAGGTTCTCCCTGGCCTGGGCAAAACGCACCCTGGCAAAGGGATTGGTCTCCATCAACGCGTGACCCGCACTGCTCGAAACAGGCTTGGCCCCCGATTCCACCACCAGGATGGCATCCCTTATATCCAGGAAATACCTGTGAAAATCCTGATAGGGTATGGCAAATTCATCGCTGGAATCCTCCCATGTTTCGTGCTTTCCCCAAAGGGCAAAACCCGGGTACACGGATCGGGAAGCACTCCCCGATCCCAGGCGGGCCAGGGGTGATGCCTTCCTCCAGAACCGATCCTGGTCCGACGGGCCCATTACCTCTTCTTCCAGCTGGACCAGGCACAGAGCCAGTGCTCCGAAGGACGAGGCGCTGGAAGCTATGCCCGAAGAATGGGGGAAACTGTTCTCAGAATCAATGTCCAGGTGGGTATGAGAAAGCATGGGCAGCTCTGAAACCAGGCCCTCCAGGTAGCTGTTGATCCTCTGCTCAAAGGCCGGCGCCTCATTCCCTTCAAAGCGAAAGCGCCACCGCTTCCCGGCCTGTCCGGGCTCATAGGCGTATTGGATCTTCATACGGGTCCGTGCCTCCTGCAGGGTCATGCTCAGGGATGGATTCATGGGAATCTGTCCGGGCTTCTTTCCCCAGTATTTGATGAGGGCAATGTTGGAAGGACAACTCCATCCCAGGGCCCCGCTGCGTGCTTGGTCAGGCAATTCAGATGTCATACACAAGGTCCTTGTACCTGAAGCGGGTGGTAAGTCCCAGTCCGTCCAGGTAGTTATACAATGCTTCCTGATCCTGTTCCGAGGCCAGCATGACAAAGTCACCCCCCCAGGCTCCCAACGACTTCACACTGCCCTGCAGACCGGGAAAGCGGGTTTTAGACACCCGCTCCAGCCCGATCAGGGCGGACAGTCTTGCTTCATGCTCCTCCATGAACATCCTGAAGTCCGATAGCTGCCGGGCCTTCAGCATGCCCTGGGTCATGGCAGTAAAATGATGTATGTCCCTGGTATCCGGCGCCATCCGGCCGGCCATCTCTTTCAGATGTGCAGAAGTGGGCTGTTTGGTTCCCAGCCAGACAAAGTAGAGCTGGTCCGCAAAGGAGGGACGAAATGGAACAACCCTGGCATGGGGCCCGTCCTCCCGCAGGCCATAGACGATGGCACTGTCTGCCAGGGCACAGGCCACATCATAGCCAGAACCGTGGGATATCCTGAAATGCAGATCCAGCGGATCGATCCCGGCCCAGTTGGCCAGGAGCGCTGTCAGGGTGGAACTGCTGCCCAATCCCCAGGAGGGCGAAAAATCCAGCCGGGTTTCCACATCCCACTTGATAAGTTCTGTTTGAAACAAAGGCTTCATTTCCATCACGGCCCTCAAGAGCCCCTGAAGATGGGCCGCTTTCTTCGGATCGCTGGATCCCAGAATGCCCAGGGTAAAGGGATCAAAATCTGCACTGAACCAGCATTCCCCTTCATACCAGGCTTTCCAGGAGAACCGGCTGCGGTTCTCCGAAGCTGTCTTTTGCAGAGTCTGCCCCTTTTTCAGGGGAAGCGCCAGGGCCTGGGATCCATGCAGGACCATGTATTCTGCACTGATCAGAAGTTTTCCGCGGGCCTTCAAGATCTTCATTCCCCGGGATTTTGTTGACGAAGGGATTCCAGATAAGATGCAACTTCTGCATGGGACAGGGTGCGGCCTGCAAAGTACCGGGCAGCCGAAGCCGACTCTTCACCGGTGGCTTGCAACTGCCGCAGTATATTGCCCAGGTGCATGCGCATGTGCCCCCGCTGGATCCCTGAAGTCACCAGGGCGCGTATGGCACTGAAATTGGTGGCCAGTCCGGCTGCAGCAATGATCTGCATCAAACCTTCCGCAGAAGGATTCCCCATGATCTCCAGGGAGGCAGCCGCCACGGGATGTACTCCAGTCAGTCCACCCACCGTTCCCACGGCCAGGGGCACCTCCAGGCTCAAACGAAACATCCCTTCCGATACATCTGCCCGGGACAGGCCCTGATAGGTCCCCGTTCTGGAAGCATAGGCATGTCCGCAGGCTTCGACGGCCCTGAAATCATTCCCGGTGGCCAGTATCACCGCATCCATGCCGTTGAATATGCCTTTGTTATGGGTGACGGCCCGGTAGGGATCGTGAAGGGCTATGTCCACCGCTTGCTGAAACTTCCGTGCAAACTCCAGGGCAGAAAGTCCCTGATCCACATGTTCAAACACCTCCACCGGGGCCTCCACATGGCAATGCACCAGGCTTTCAGGGGTGTAATTGGACAAAATGGACATCAGCAGGCCAAACTCCCCTTTGGTTGGTGATCGCTCCATGATCCTGGCAAGCTGTGCACCCAGTTCCTCCAGGACCGAATTGATGAAATTGGCCCCCATGGCATTGGCGGTGAGGAAGGTGGCAAAAAGCTGATACTGTCCGGGAAGGGCGGAATGGGTGGGACGGATCTCCAGGGATTGGATGCCGCCCCCGCGCTGCTCCATTCGCCGGGTCAGTGGCTTGATGGATTGCAGCAGTTCCTCCCGATGCTTTTGGAAGACCCTTTGCAGATCCGTGGGATCCCCGGTCCAGGTAAAATGCACCTGCCCCACCTTGGAGCTCCCGCTAACCTGTGCATTGAAACCCCCGTGGGCGGCCCAGAACTTGGCCGCATGGGATGCCGCAGCCACCACCGAACTTTCCTCCACCACCATGGGAAGGGTCAACAGATCCCCGTTGATCAGGAAATTGGGGGATACACCCATGGGCAGGAAAAAGTTGGAGACTGTATTTTCGCTGAGATCCCCGTAAATCTCCTGAAGCTCCGGATCCTGGTGGAGATGGGTATCCAGCACATTCAGGGTCTTCATGCTGAGCCCGTACTGGTTTTTTAACCAGGCCAGCTTTGCAGACCGCGACAGTTTTGAAAACCCTTGTATGATGTGCTTTTCCGGACGCTTCACCATTGCTGGAGCCTTTAGCTGGTGCGGATGTGACGGGCGATGACCAGGCGCAGGATCTCAGAGGTGCCTTCCCCTATCTCAAGGATCCGCTGGTCCCTGTAGAACCTTTCGATGGCATTCTCCTTCATCAATCCGTGGGCCCCGTGGATCTGCAGGGCTTCATTCACCACTTCCCTGGCGATTTCCGAAGTATAAAGTTTGGCCATGGCGGCCTCTTTGCCAAAGGGATGCCCCTGGTCCTTCATCCAGCAGGCCTTGTATAAAAAGGTGCGGGCCAGTTCAATCTTGGTCGCCATATCGGCCAGTTTGAATGTATTCGCCTGAAAATTCCCGATGGCCTTGCCAAACTGCACCCTACTGGCAGCATATTCCCTGGCCATCTCGAAGGCACCCTGAGCCAGGCCCAGTCCCATGGCAGCAATGGACAGCCTGCCTCCATCCAGGGTGGCCAGCATGATCTTGGAGCCCATGCCCCTTTCGCCCAGCAGGTTCTCCTCAGGCACTTCCACCTGCCTGAATTCAGCCCGGCCGGTATCGGCTCCGCGCCACATCATTTTGGACTGGATCACTTCCGTTTCATAGCCGGGCGTATCCCTTTCCACCAGGATCACCGACAATTCTTTCTTTCCCCCGTTCCGTTCCCCGGTGACCGCCTGCACGGTGATTCCCCCGGACATGGCCGAAGCAATGTTGGTGATATAGATCTTTTTCCCGTTAATGGTCCATTTTCCATCCTGAAGTCTGGCGATGGTCTCCGTATTGTTGGCGTCCGATCCGGCGTTGGGTTCGGTGAGGCCAAAGGCCCATAATTTCTTGCCACTGGTTAGTTTGGGCAAAAATTTCTGCTTTTGCGCTTCGGTCCCATAGTTGGCAATGGGTGCTATGCCCAGGGAGTTATGGGCGGCCACGGTGGCTGCCTGGGAGCCGTCGATGCGGGCCAGTTCCTCCACGGCGATGATGTAAGAGAGTGTATCCTTGCCCATCCCTCCGTGTTCCTTGGAAAGGTTGATGCTCAGCAGGCCCATATCGAACATCTTGTTTGTCAATTCGGTGGAGAAGACCGACTGCTCGTCCAAAGCGGCGGCCAGCGGTTGGATCTCTTCTTCGGCAAAGGCGCGAACCTGCGCTCTGAGCTCGTGGTGCGTTTCATTCAGTAGTGGATCAATCATACGGAAGCTAACATAAGCAATATTTGGTTTGTTTGTACCTGTTGACCTACAGATACTTCTATTTGTTCAACAATGGCCTCATGGTCCGACAGCAGGGAATTCTCCATTTTCATGGATTCAATCACCAGCAGGGCTTCGCCTGCACTCACCCGGTCCCCTTCCTTCACATGGATCTTGGACACCTTGCCATTGAGGGGAGCCGAAATTTCTCCGTTTTGCTGACCCTTTGCGCTTTCATCTACGGGGATATGTCGCCTGTCGGGCATGTCCGCCCGCCTGAAGGTAAATCGGTCACCTCCCACATCCAGCCGTATCTCTGACCGTTCCCTGTGGGCCCATAGCTCCACCATCCGGCCCTGGATCCTGAAGCGGTATTGCTGTCCATTCCGCCCTTCCAGGGCCAGCTGTATTTCCTGTCCATCGGTTTCCTGTCCATCGATCCCCTTACCACCGGCTCCATCGCTCTGGATCCGGATCCAAAGTTGATTCTTATCCCTGGACCAACGGTAGGGAATGAAGTGCTTTTCCCGCTCCGAGAGCAGGGTGATGCCCGGGACCATCCGCCAGTGGCCGACTTGTTCCCAGGGCGAACCAGTCTCCTGGTAATTCCCCTCGCTGGCTGTCACCTCACCCGGGGGCTGCAGCGAAATAAAAGCGGCGGCCGCCAGCAAAGTTTCCAGGGGGTGATGGGCTTTCTGCCGCTCCATGGATTCCAGCAGCTCCTGGAGTTCCAGGTCCAGGTAGCGGGTATGGATCTTATTGTGGATATAGGGATCGGATCGCAGCAGGGCGATCAGGAAGTCCCGGTTGGTGGAAGGTCCTACCAGGTGGGTTTTTTCCAGGGCCTGGATCATTTTTTTTCGGGCCTCCTCACGGTCCCTTCCTTTGACCACCAGTTTGGCCAGCATGGGATCATACCAGGGCTCCACCAGGTTTCCGGCCCGATAACCGCCATCGATGCGTATGTCCGGGTCCATGGGGAGCTCACAGGCTTCCAGTCTCCCGGTGGAAGGAAGAAAACCCTGTCTGGGATCTTCGGCATATAGCCGGACCTCCAGGGCATGGCCCTCCATGGAAAGGTCTGACTGGGAAAAGGAAAGTGTTTTTCCCTCAGCGATCCTTATCTGCTCTCTCACCAGGTCTTTTCCGGTGAGCAATTCGGTGGCCGGATGCTCCACCTGGATCCGGGTATTCATCTCCATGAAATAAAAATGCTGCTCCTGATCCATCAGGAACTCCACCGTCCCTGCATTGGTATAGCCTAGCTCAGAGATCAGCTTCAATGCCGTGGAGGTGATCCGCTCCCGGGTTTCTTCCGAAATGGATGGGGAGGGCGCTTCTTCCACGATCTTCTGGTAACGCCTTTGCAGGCTGCATTCCCGTTCGAACAGGTGCACGCTGTTTCCGTGATGATCGGCCATCACCTGAACCTCTATGTGGCGCGGTCCTTCCAGGAAGCGTTCCACATACAATTCCCCCGATCCGAAATAGCTGAAGGCCTCCCTGGAAGCATCCCTGGCTTCCTGCTCAAAGCTTTTGGCCGACCCAACGATCCTCATTCCCTTTCCTCCGCCGCCCTCCGCAGGCTTCACCAACAAGGGGTAGGGAAGCTCCGTGTGTTTTTCCAGCAGGATGTTCAGATCGCCCGTGAGGCCCTCTAAGACTGGAATACCTTTAGATGCGGCCATTTCCCGGGCTTTGGATTTGTGCCCCATCAGGGAGATCATCTCCGCGGAAGGTCCTATGAAAGCGATGCCGGATTCCGCGCAGGCCCTGGCAAAGGCCGCATTCTCTGCCAGGAAACCATAGCCCGGATGTATGGCATCGGCCCGGGCCTCTCTGGCAATCTGCAGGATCCCTTCGATGTTCAGATAGGTTTGGGAAAGATCTCCGGGTCCCAGCGACCAGGCTTCATCGGCCTCGGACACAAAGGGAAGCTCACGGTCATTGTCGGCGTAAGCCACCAGGGCCTTTTTGTCCATGGCATGAATGGCGAGTATGATCCTGCGGGCAATTTCGCCCCGGTTGGCCACCAGTATCCGTTTGAATTCAGTCTCCTTCATTCCAACTGGGTTTTCTTTTTTCAAGCCTGGCTTTCATTCCTTCCTGCCCTTCCGGGGAGGTCCTGAATCCGGCAATAAGGCGGGAGGTGAAAGCATCCATTTCTTCCGCCTCCATGGGGCTCTCGAGCTGCCTCAACAGGGCTTTGACCCCTTTGAGTGCAGCAACGCCGCCCGTTAAAAGTTCTTCTGCCAGCTCCCTTGTGCTGCTTTCCAGGGACCCTTCGCCACAGATCCTGTGGATCAATCCCCCCTCCAGGGCTTCAGAGGCAGGAACAGGCCTGCCGGTCATCATCCAGTCGGAGCTGCGGCTGTAGCCTGCCTTGAGGAGTACATGGGGTGCTATGGTGGCCGGGACCAGTCCCAGGTTGACTTCAGGGAAGGCCAGGATTACGGAGGACTCTGCCACCACAAAATCAGAAGCTGCCAGCAGGCCAATGGCCCCGCCGGAAATGCGTCCTTTCACAGAGCAGATGGTAATGGCTTCAGACTCCCGGATGTCCCGGAAAAGCTTTGCCAGTTCCAGGCTTTCACTTTCCAGCTGATCCTTTGATTGGGCGAGACCTGATCGCATCCACTGGAGATCGGCTCCTGAGCAAAAGTGATCGCCCGTGGAGTCGAAAATGATCAGGCGGATCCCTTCTTCCCGGTTCAGGGATTCCAGGGTACGGGTGATTTCCCGGATCATGGTCAGGTTCATGGCATTGTGCACCTCCGGCCTGTTGAGCGTAATGGTGGCCAGGGGTCCCTTTCTTTCCAGCACGATGGCTTCCGGTGTATCCAAGCTATTCATTGTTTCCTGTGACCTTTGTTTACATCCGGTAGACTCC
>CBDTYO010000215.1:0-7275 GCA_965364615.1 uncultured Bacteroidia bacterium | reverse complement strand
CTTTGATCTGATCCCAATCTATATCCTCCATGGCTTCCAGCCGGGCGGCCTCCATCTCTGCCTTGATCTGCTCCCAATCCAGCTCTTCAGGTTCTTCAGTAGGATCTGGGTCTTGCGGCTCCCGGATGGTATCCTGAAGCACAACATCGCTTTCCAGGGGGGCTTGGGCAAACTCCTGGTGGGTTTTCTTCGGAACCCTTTCCATCTGCTTTGAGATGGAAAAACCGCCACTGAAACTGCTGATGGCCAAAACCAGGATCAGTGCCCCTGCAAACAGCAGGAGAGATTTGATTCTATCGTTTGTGTTCTTTTTCATCTGTTTATGATTAATGATTCTTATGATCCGGGCAGAAAAATGGCGGCGCCTGCTTCCGCCCGCTCCCGGTGCCAGGCGGAGATAATGTTGTTGTTCTGCGAGCTGTACAAGTGCCTTAGCATAGTTGACAGGATCGTTGCTGGTCTGCACCACAGCGTCATCACAGGAATGTTCCCTTTCCCTCCGGATGATATCAGACATTAACCACAGGGCCGGATTATAAAAGAGTAATCCTTCCAGGAAAAGTTGTATGAAATTTATCAGGGTATCCAGTCTTTTCAGGTGATATAACTCATGAAATATAATGCTTTCCACCTGACTGACAGAAAGATGTGTGAACATGCCCACCGGAACTATCACTACGGGTTTCAGGAAGCCTATCAACAACGGCCCCCGGACCCTGTCCGATTGCAGGAAGCCTACCTCTTTGCGGATACCCAGACTGGCGGAAAATTTCTCCAATCTTTGCTTCCATTCCCCAGGGACCCTTTTGCCTGTTTTTCTCAGACTCCGCAGGTAGCTGTAAGAAAAGGCCGAACGAAGCAGCATAAACAGCACCCCGGCAAAATAGCAGTAACTGCATAAAAGGAACAACAGATTGGGTGTCAATGGGGATTCTGATGGTGAGGCCGGAACCATGATCTGCGGAACCATCCTGAAGGATTCAAGCATCAGGAGATGACCTTCTGTATGGTTCCCCGGCGCATATATAAGCGCAAAGGTGGCAATCACGCTCCCTGCCAGAAAAAGCATGGAAGCCACTGAAACCAGGTAACGCAGATTGGCCAGGTGGCCGGGAATGGCCAGAAGCAGAGTCCTCAGCATGGCCAGAAGCAGCAATCCGATCCAGACACTGTGGATGAGGGTTTTTCCAAGTGCGATGATCAGGTGACCGGTGGTCTCGAACATCACCATCCTACTTATCCTCCAGTTTATTAATCAATGATTTGATCTCGGAGATTTCCTCCGGACTTGCATGATCCATGCCCAGGGCCTGCATCACGAGTCTGGACCGGTTCCCTTTGAATGCGGTCTTTAGAACATGATTCAGCATGCTGGATTGCACCTCTTCGGCACGCAGCAGGGGAGAATAAACATGTGATCTTTCTCCGGTATCTCTCGAAAGGAGCCCTTTCTCGGTCATGATCTGCATCATTTTTAATGATGTGGTATAGCCTACCTTTCGCTCCTCATTGAGTTTATCATTCAACTCCCGAACGGTCATGGGACCATATTCCCAGAGCAGCTGCAGGATTTCCAGTTCTGAATCAGTGGGTCTGTTTGTCATTTACGAAATGTTTCGTAGTAAAGATATACGAAGCTTTTCGTAATTACAAATGGATGGAGGGGAAAATGCCCTGTTTTAGTTTTTTTTAACATTCAGCACGGCGGGGGAGACCTGAAGACAATGGCCTCGTATGTATATAATTCTGCGGTTTTCCAACCATCCCAGCCCAGGCCGGCCTTATACTTTGAGCAGTTGCCCAGAAGTTGATAAACATCCCAGTTCTGCGAATCAGCCACCTGTGGGAGGAGGGTACCCCGGTTCATCCCCTGGATCATGAAGATTCCGTGTTTTCCGATCTCGATGTCCGAGATATCGTATATGCGGGTGCGGGGTGTCAGGATGCTGATTTCAATAGACAGTTTGTCAAGCTCCTCGGGAAGAATGGGATCAAACCTGCTGTCGGCGGTGGCTGCAGAAATGGCCATCTGTCTTACATTTTCGCACATACCCACCTCTTCAGAAAAGGTTCCAATACATCCCCTGAGCTTATCGTTCACATACAGAGAAACAAAGGCCCCGCATTTGCGTTCAAGGGCCGGAGATGCTGGGGAGACCCGGGGGAGGGAACCGGCGGGCGGATCGAGGCTTTCCCCGATGGCTTTCCTGGCCAGGCCCAGCAGTATTTCCTTTTCTTTTTCTTCCAGAATCATATGTAGGCCATGAGGGAAATATAGTCAACCACCTCCCTTGATGGGACCACCTCACCGGAATGCCCCCGTGCCAGTATCTCAATTTTGTATTTCTTGTCCTGGGATCTGGCATACTCCATGAGGATCATGATCGGACCATAACCACAAACAGTAACACGGTTTTTGATGACTGCCTGTTCCACTCCGGGTGCATCCCGCTGAAGTATGCTGTTCACCACTGTCTGATCAAGTCTGACTCCCTGATCGGCAGGTAGATAGTGCGAAAAATCACAGGAAGCGATCACCATGATCTTTCTTCCGGTTTTGGCCACTCCTTTCTTAAGGCATTTGACCACCAATGCTGCACTTTGATAGGTCTGATCCAACATGCAAACAGGTACAATGGAGAAATCATGGTCTGAAAGAAAATATTGCATAAAGGGGATGATTACCTCTGCTGAATGCTCCCGGAAATGAGCAGTGCTGTCGAAGGGAAGATCCATGGCCTTTGCCAAAGCCCGATCCACAGCTACCTCTCCGATGGCATTGGACCAAGCCTTTGAATCATCAATGGCAACGGGCTTGCCAACACCCGAATGATTGGGATGCACAATGACAAAAGTGTCCGGAAAGATCCTGTGCCTTTGGATCAATTGAAAAAAAGGAAGTGTCTGATATCCCGAATAAAGGTGCCCGGCATGTGGAAGAACCCCACCAAAAACCTGGCTTGGGGATATTTCTGGTTCAGGATATTTCCCGGACTGCTCTATCTCCGAGATCTGATCAAAGATCCTATTCCTGGTGGAGGGATAGAACCTGCCTTGCACGGCCGCTTTTCTTATGCTCATAAGCTGTTCTTATTTAAAATACCATGAAACTTGAGACTGCACTGACTGCAGGTGCCATCTGCTTTCAAGCCGCTTATGGTCGCATCATAGAGAAATCGTTCGATCAGCATGTTTCCACAGGAAGGACAATAGGTGTGGCTTTCAAGCTGGGGCGTATTCCCAGGGTATACATAATCCAATCTTTCCCGGGCCATATCCAGGAAGCGTTGGATGGTAGAAAGGGGAGTAGGGGGCTTAAAGACTTTATAATAAGGATAGTACCTGCTCACATGCAACGCCGTATGTTTCTCGCAATGGTCTGTAATCCAATCAATCATATCCTTCCATTCACTTTCAGAGTCGTTGAAGTCAGGGATGATCAGAAATGTGATTTCCAAATGCTTGGATGATTTACCAATGGTTTCAATGGTATGAAGAACAGGGTCCAGGGAAGCACCGGAACGTTTCAGGTAGAACAGGTTTCTGAATGATTTCAGGTCTACGTTAAACGCATCCATATGGGGAAGAAGCCCTTCAAGCGGCGCCTGGTTAATATAACCATTGGTTACCATCACATTGCTGAGCTGGTGCTCTTTCAATTGCTCAGCGCATTTGATCATGTATTCATAATACACGGTCGGCTCATTATAGGTATAGGCCATTCCGATATTGTTGCGGTGCATGCGGGCTTTATGAACCATGTCTTCAGGTTCTCTGGAGGGATGCTGCGAGAAAATGCGCTCATTGATCTGGGTGATTTCACAGTTCTGACAATAATCGCAACTCAGGTTACAGCCGAAACTCCCTATGGAAAGGATGGTGCTCCCCGGAAAAAAGTGATAAAGCGGTTTTTTCTCTATGGGATCCGAGGAAACGGATGAAAGGATCCCATAACTTTGGGTATACAGTACTCCCTGCTCATTGACCCGCGTCTTGCACTTGCCATACTGTCCGTTTTCAAGGGTACAATGGTGAGGGCAGAGTTCACATTGAACGATTTGATGTTCCAGTGATTTATAAAAAGAAGCTTCCTGCACGAGATAAAGTTACAACGAAAATGCGATGAAATCCACCATCAAACAAAACAGGCTGTATTGGGTTTATATAATATACTTAAGATAAATAGCCATGAAAAGTAAGACAGTGCTTATATTTAGCGGCTTGTTGTTATACCTTTCTTTATTTGGAAACAGCGTCATGAAAGAAAAAACAGAACTGGCCACCTTTGGAGGAGGATGCTTCTGGTGCACAGAAGCCATTTTTGAACGCGTCAAAGGGGTGCAAAGCGTGGTATCAGGATATTCGGGGGGACATGTGCAAAATCCCACCTACAAACAGGTGACATCCGGCACTACCGGGCACGCCGAAGTAGTGCAGATCTCCTACGATCCCGCTGAGGTAAGCTATTTGGAGCTTCTCGAAATCTTCTTCAAAACCCATGATCCCACTACCCTGAACCGCCAGGGTGCTGATGTGGGAACCCAGTACCGTTCCATCGTGCTCTTCCACAATGAAGAGCAAAGGGCACTTGCCCTGAAAGTGATCAAGGAGCTTGACCAGGAAGAAATCTGGAATGACCCCATAGTCACCACCGTGGAACCCTTTGAGGCTTTCTACAATGCCGAGGCTTATCACCAGGAATACTATGAGAATAATCCCAACGTGGGTTATTGCCGGGTGGTGATCACCCCCAAGGTGGACAAATTTGAAAAATTATTCAGGGACAAACTGAAATAGAAAGATTATTGCGGACTGGATACGGGCAATTCAATGATGAAGGAAGATCCGTTGCCCGGTTCACTCTCCACCCTGATTTCACCCTTGTTTCGTTCCAGAAAGTCTTTGCATATCACCAGGCCCAATCCAGATCCTGATTCCCCAGTGGTTCCCGGGGTGGTGACTACCTCATTGGAATTGAATAATTTATCCTGAATTTCAGGCTGAATTCCAATGCCCTCATCCGAAACAGAGACCGCACATGTGTTTTCATCCATCTCGGAGCTAATCCTGATCTTCCCTCCTGGAAAACTAAATTTGATGGCATTGACGATCAGGTTGCGCAATACGGTATGCATCATGGCTTTATCAGCATACACTACACATTCCTGATTCACGTTGACCACACAATCCACCTTTTTGTGGTCCAGGTTGGCTTTCATCTCCTTCAGGCAATCCTCTACCAGTGCTTTCACCTTCAAGCTCTCAGGCTGGTACTTTACCGCTTTCATCTGTGCCCGGGCCCAGATGAGCAGGTTTTCAAGCAGGTTCTGTATGCGCTGGGTTCCCTGCAATATTTGCAGCAGGTATTCTTTTTGCGTCTCTACCGGAAACTGGTCGAAGTTATCATAGAGAAGTTCTGAGAAACCTGTAACAGCAGCCACCGGATTTCTGAGATCATGCGCCACCACTGAAAATATCCGGTCCTTGGACATGTTCATTTTCTGCAATTCGGCTTCAGATTCACTCAGCTTCTGCAGAGCATTGGAAATCTGAAGGTTACGTTCAGCAAGCATCTGATTGGTTCGCTTCTTGGAATGGAGGTTCACAGCAATGATAATGATAAGGACCACAATGACCACTATGAAAATGATGAATACCTTATTCAGGGTTTTCTGGACCTGCGACTCAGACTGAAGCTGTGAGATTTCCTTTTCACTGATTTCCTGTTCGTACATGGCCCTTAGCCTGGAAATATCTGCTGACTGATTCTCGTTGAACACCGATTTATAGAGTGTATCATAACGCACCTGCCAGTTGTATGCCGGACCCCAATTCCCCAAGCTGGCATGGAGTTTGGCCAGTTCATCATAGGTGTCAAGTGTAATCGATCTGTAGCCTCTGTTTTCGGCCAACTGCAAAGCCCGGTGAAGATAAAACAGGGCCGAATCCACCATTCTCATTTCGCCGAACAATGATCCGAGGTTGATATAAACACTTCCCTCATTGAATTCATCCCCGGCCCTTTTTGCCAGGCCCAGTCCCTTCCTGTAATAATCCAGGGCCATTCTCCGCTCTCCCAGTTCCGAGTAGGTCATGGCTGTATTGTTGTACACACCCGATAGAATGTAATGCTCGGTGGCTGAACCCAGCGAATCGGGGTCCAGCTTTTCCATGACCCGGAAGAAGTAGGTAAGGGCCGAATCATACAGGGTCTTATCCAGAAACACTGCCCCGATGTTCCCAAGGGCTCCGCACTCTTCCGTGGCAAGTCCCAGACCATGGTACAATTCATAAGCGTTCCGGTAATGATTCTCTGCCTCCGAAAACCTACCCATCTCATGGGAAACCATTCCAAGATTATTCTCGGCACTGGCCATGTTCAGTTGATTTCCTTCCCGTTCAGAGGCGGTCAGGCTCTGCATGAAAAAGTAATAGGCTTCGCTGAAATTGGCCACATCGTAATACAGATTCCCGATTTTTAAGGCACAATCTCCGATCTCGTGATAGTTCTCAAGCTTGATAAATTCATCGTAGGCCTTTCTGTAATAAAATATGCTTCGTTCGGTTAACAGCTTCAGGCGATAAATCCCTCCCTTGCTCTTAAAAAGAAAGGGTAAAAGGTTTTCCGGATCACCTTTTTGAAGCAGGGTTTCGGCCCGGTTGGCAAATTGAAGGGCACTATCGGGGTATACGGACTGCAGCACCAGCGACAGTTCATAATAGGTTTTCGCCAATTCATTGTCCGACTGAACGACAGTCATGTCAAGCAAACTGTCTGCCCTGGTTTCCTGGGCAAAGAAGAGACTAAAAGGCCAGATAGCAAGACACAATACTGTCAAAAGTCTCTTCATGGGCTGATGTGGCTTTGAGGGAACAGGTAACAGACAAATATACTTATTTTGGGATGAATCCGCCCATAGAGGGATTGTAGATTCAGCTTCATCCGTCCGCACTGACTACTTTTGAAGCAAAAGAAATTCCGTGGGTCAAAATATCAAATTTTCTCGTGGCGAAGAAATCGCCAATGCAATCTCTCATTTGTTTGGAGCGCTCCTGTCCATAGTTGCTCTTGTCCTGATGGTTAATAAAAGTATCCTATATGGGAATTCCTGGCATGTGGTTACTGCTTCAGTATTTGGTACCTCCATGATCGTACTGTACGTTTCCTCCACACTGACCCATATATTGCCCATGGGACGAACCAAAGATCGCTTCTTTAACTTGGACAGAATTGCCATTTACTTCCTGATTGCGGGCACTTATACACCCATAGCC
>CBDTYO010000214.1:0-7281 GCA_965364615.1 uncultured Bacteroidia bacterium | reverse complement strand
AGTCATTTCCGGTACCGTGGTATTTAGCGAAATGAACAAGCATAGAGGATTTTGCGTTAAAAAAGGTTAAAAGGAGGTGTATGGATCAATTATTCTTCGTTGCCAGCTGTTATCCTGATATATTACCTCTTTGAAGGCATGAAATTTGTAATTTACATGTTGTAAAAACAAAGTTATCATTTAAAAACAAAAAGATGAAAGCGAGGAGATTCTTGGGTATGCTTGCAACAGCTGTGGCAGGGGCATTTATTGCAGTGATCGTGTATGCAAGCTTTTTTAAACCAGAAACAGCCGTGGTGGAAGTCCCCGTAGAAAGCAAGATACAGTATGTAAATATGCCCTATTCCGCTGACGGAGAGCCCCTTGATTTCACCCAGGCGGTGGAACAATCCATCGATGCCGTGGTGCATGTGAAAACCAGGGAGTACAGAGAATATGCCGTGAATCCCCTCTACGAGTTCTTTTTTGGGGAACAGCCCAGTGTTGAAGCGCGGCCCATCCTGGGTTTTGGAAGCGGAGTGATTATCTCGGCAAAAGGCTATATCGTTACCAACTACCACGTGATTGAAGATTCTGATGAGATCGTGGTGGTCCTCAACGATAAACGGGAGTATATAGCCGAGTTGGTCGGCGTCGATCCCACCACCGATATAGCCCTGCTGAAAGTGGATCCGTCCAGAGACCTTACCCTCCTGAAATTCGGAAGTTCGGAAGCACTCAGGCTGGGAGAATGGGTACTGGCCATTGGGAATCCCTACAACCTGACCAGCACGGTGACGGCAGGTATCGTAAGTGCCAAAGCCAGGAACATGGGGATCCTTGGAAGACAGGAATTCGGCATAGAGTCCTTTATTCAAACAGATGCAGCCGTCAATCCCGGGAACAGCGGTGGAGCACTCATCAATACCCGGGGAGAGCTTGTGGGTATCAATACAGCCATAGCTTCGAGAACCGGAGCCTTTAGCGGGTATTCCTTTGCCGTTCCGGTGTCTATCGTGGAAAAGGTGGTCACAGACCTGATCGAATACGGGGAGGTTCAAAGGGCCATACTCGGTGTGAGTATTGCCACTGTGACTGCAGAGTTGGCCAAGGAAATGAAACTTGATGAGATCGAAGGGGTTTACATTCTCAATGTTCGCTCCGATGGAGCTGCCCGCGAGGCGGGTATCAGGGAAGGAGATGTGATCATATCCATTGATGATACGCGGGTGAACAGTTCGGCCGAACTGCAGGAAACGGTTTCCAGGTACAGACCCGGCGAGGAAGTACGGGTGGTGGTAAGAAGGGACGGCAATACGAAACAATTTAATGTGGTTTTACGTAATCTTGAAGGCAGCACGGAGATTGTGCGAAAGGCCGATGTGATCGAAGTGCTGGGGGCCAGCTTTGAACCCGTGTCAAACCGTGAAAAACAAGCACTGGGCATTAGCAGCGGAGTCAAAGTAAAAACCTTGAAGCCTGGCAAATTGATGAAGGTGGGGATCAAGGAAGGATTTATACTTACTTCGGTAAACAAAAAGCCGGTGGGCAGTGTTAAGGATATTACAGATATTCTGAATAATACGGAAGGGGGAATTATAATTGAGGGGGTGGATCAGGAAGGGTCCCGTTCCTATTATGCCTTTGGCATGTAAAACCATCCATAAACTTAAGAGATTCTTTATTTAAATTGACTAAAGATAAATAAGCGCGTAAATTTGCTGAGATTTTTTTTCACATAATTTGATTTGAAAGTATTACATGAGACAGTTAAAGATCACGAAATCTATTACCAACAGGGAAAGTGCTTCACTGGACAAGTATTTGCAAGAGATTGGTAAAGAAGAGTTGATCACTGTTGAGGAAGAGGTTGAATTGGCTCAACGGATCAAAAAGGGCGACAGAGCCGCCCTTGAGAAACTCACAAGAGCAAATCTGAGGTTTGTCGTTTCAGTGGCAAAGCAGTACCAGAACCAGGGACTAAGTCTACCCGACTTGATTAATGAAGGAAACCTGGGCCTGATCAAGGCTGCCGAGAAATTTGACGAAACCAGGGGTTTTAAATTCATCTCCTACGCCGTCTGGTGGATCAGGCAATCGATCCTGCAGGCCCTGGCGGAACAATCAAGAATCGTGCGTCTTCCATTGAACCAGGTGGGTTCCTTGAACAAGATCAACAAGGCGTTTTCGAAATTTGAGCAGGAGAATGAACGGACGCCCACACCAGAGGAGCTTGCCGAGGCCCTGGACCTTCCCAAGGAGAAAGTATCAGACACCCTCCGGGTATCAGGAAGGCACGTATCCGTTGATGCACCCTTTGTCGATGGTGAAGACAACAGTCTGCTGGATGTATTGGTGAATAACGATTCACCCAATGCAGACAACACACTGATTAATGAATCCCTCTCCAGGGAGGTGGACCGGGCCTTGGCCACGCTCACCGAACGGGAGCGGGATATTATCAAGCTGTTCTTCGGAATAAGCACCCAGGAAATGACTCTGGAAGAGATAGGCGAAAAATTCGGACTGACACGCGAACGCGTTCGTCAGATCAAGGAAAAAGCGATACGCAGACTACGCCACACATCCCGGAGCAAATTATTGAAAACCTACCTGGGGTAAAAACCATAAGATATGATCGTGAAACGGGGTTGTCATCAAGGCAGCCCCGTTTTTGTTTTCCTCCCTGGCTTCAGCCATGCCACCGCTATTCCTCCTTATCTCTGCTGTCGAGCAATTCCTGGTAGGCATACATCTCGTCCCTGAAGCGGGCTGCTTCGATGAAATCAAGTTCTTTGGCCGCTTTTTCCATCTGTTTTTTCGCTTTGTCAATGGCCTTCTCCAGCTCAGCCTTGCCCATGTATTTCACCACAGGATCGGCTGCTATATCGCTTTTGGCCTGGTCGGCATAAGCCCCCCTTGGGCTCATATCGTCCGATATCTTCTCAAACAGGGACTGGGTCGACTTAATGATCTGGGTAGGGGTGATCTGGTGCTGGGCGTTGTATTCCAATTGCTTCTTACGTCTCCGGGTGGTCTCATCGATGGTTCGTTGCATGGAGCGGGTCATGTTGTCTGCATACATGATCACCTTCCCGTTCAGGTTCCTGGCTGCCCGGCCGGCGGTCTGAGTCAGGGATCTTTCCGACCTGAGAAATCCTTCCTTATCTGCATCCAGTATGGCCACCAGGGAGACTTCCGGCAAATCCAGTCCTTCCCGCAGGAGGTTGATGCCCACCAGCACGTCGAAGGCTCCCTTTCTCAGATTTTCAAGGATCTCCACCCGCTCCAGGGTATCTACATCTGAGTGAATATAGCGTGTGCGTATATTCAGCTTGATCAGGTAATTGGACAGCTCCTCGGCCATCCGTTTGGTCAGGGTGGTGACCAGCACCCGTTCACCGCTCTCAATTCGCTGATTGATCTCTCCGATGAGGTGATCAATCTGGTTCAGGCTGGGCCTGATTTCTATGACAGGATCCACCAGCCCCGTGGGCCTGATCACCTGCTCCACGATCACTCCCCCGCATTTTTCCAGTTCATAATCGGCAGGGGTGGCACTTACAAAGAGGGTTTGCCCGATCAGGTTCTCAAATTCATTGAATTTCAAAGGCCTGTTGTCAACAGCAGCCGGCAGACGGAATCCGTACTCCACCAGGTTCTTCTTTCTGGAATAGTCGCCTCCGTACATGGCGTGGACCTGTGGCAGCGTGACGTGGCTTTCATCAATGATGGTCAGGAAATCCTCCGGAAAATAATCAAGGAGGCAAAAGGGCCGGGTTCCCGGCGAACGGCCGTCAAAGTACCTGGAGTAGTTCTCCACCCCCGGACAATAGCCCAGTTCCCTGATCATTTCAACATCATAGGTGACACGTTCCTCAATGCGTTGAGCTTCAATTAGTTTGTTTTCTTTCTTGAAGAATTCCACCTGTTTCACCATGTCGTCCTGGATCTCTTCAATGGCTGTTTTTATTCGCTGTTTGGAAGTGATGAATATGTTGGCTGGAAATATGACCACCTCATCGTGCTCTTCAATGGTATGGCCCGCCACTGGATGGATCGACTTGAGGGAATCAATCTCATCCCCCCAGAACTCCACCCTGTAAGCCAAGTCTGCATAAGCCAGGTGAATATCCACGGTATCGCCCCTGACCCTGAAGGTCCCTGGTTTAAAATCCACCTCGTTCCTGGAATAAAGGGCATCCACCAGCTTTCTCAGGAACACGTTGCGGCTGAGCAGGGTGTTCTTCCTGATCTTGACGGTGGAATTGTGAAAGTCATCGGGATTTCCAATGCCGTAGAGGCAGGAGACCGAAGAGACCACGATCACATCCCTTCTGCCCGACAAAAGCGCCGAAGTGGTGCTGAGCCTGAGTTTCTCTATCTCATCATTGATGGAAAGATCCTTTTCGATGTAGGTATCTGTCACAGGCAGGTAGGCTTCGGGCTGGTAGTAGTCATAGTAGCTGACAAAATACTCCACGGCATTTTCAGGAAAGAACTGCTTGAATTCACTGTATAACTGCGCAGCAAGGGTCTTGTTGTGGCTGAGCACCAGCACGGGCCTCTCCAGGTCCCGGATCATATTGGCCACCGTAAAGGTTTTTCCCGAGCCGGTCACCCCCAGCAAGGTCTGGTAGGGATCGCCCGACCGAAAGCCTTCCACCAGTTGCCGGATCGCTTCCGGCTGGTCGCCGGTGGGTTGAAAATCTGAAGTGAGTTTGAATTCCATCCTACCAGGTAAATTCCACATAGATGGGCAGATGGTCGCTGGGCCCGCCATAGTATTGCGGTCCGCCATAGGTGGCAGAGGGAAGCAGGATCCCGTATTTTTCGCTTTCAAACATCATCTCTTCCTCCTGATGAATTTTCCCGCCCGCATATCCTGTGCTGAGTCCCTTCTCCTGGTTCAGCAGGTTGTAGGAGACTATGACCTGGTCCAGCATGTTCCAGGTCCCCTGGTAATTGTAGGTGCCCTGATTTCCGACGTTGTGGAGGTCGTAGAAAAGATTGTAGTACTCACCCATGTCGATGTTCTTGCGCTTGTTTGAGGCAGAGAGCCCCTTGGTGAGGCTGTTGTTGGTAGGTTCATCATTGAAATCACCCATGATGATCACCTTAAAATCCGATTCTCTGGCCAGCAACATGTCCAGTTGCTTTCGTAGGGTGATGGCTGCATACATCCTTTTCCTCTCGGTTTCTTTCACCCCTCCGCTCCGAGATTTCCAGTGATTCATGAAAATGTGAAGGTTCGACCCATCGGGCCCGTTCCCTTTCACATGCAATATGCTACGGTGTATGTAACCGGGATCTTCCAGATCCTCCACCGGGATATAATGGTGGCTTTGATAGCTGAAAAGTTCCGGCTGATAGATCAGGGCACATTCTATCCCCCGGGGATCCTTTCCATCTTCGTGTACGATCTGATAGTTCTCTCTTCTTAATCTCCTAGCCTTGATAAGATCTTCCAGTACCCCCCGGTTTTCCACCTCTGCAAGACCGATCAAGGCAGGCAGGTCTTTCCCGGGCAATGACCGTATCACATCCGCCAGATCATCCAGCTTTTTTTCATAGCGTTCGTAGGTCCACTGCTTGCTTCCGGATGGGGTGAATTCATCGTCATCAAATTCAGGGGAATTGATGGTATCGAAAAGGTTTTCCACATTATATGAAACTACCAGGAACGAATTTACGTTCTTTTGAGGGTGGAGGGGAAGCAAGGCAGCAAACAGGAAGACAATGGCCGGATATGTTTTTTTCATGACAGGCTTATGGATTATCTCACAAAGATATCAAACAAAAAAAATTGAAATCCTTTTCAAAAGGATATAATTTAGTTCGCATGGGACAAAAGCAGGATGAATTGCTGAAACGTATTCAGAAACTGGTGAAGCAGAACCAGGATCTTTTGAATCAGAATGAAAAGCTCCGGAAGGCTGTCAATGAGATGAGCGAAGAGAATGAGATGATGAAATTGCAGCTCAAGGAGGCCCATATGGAGGTCAAGGCCGGTGAACTTCCCGAGGGACGGACCAGGGTAAAGAAGTACAACATGGCCACGGTGCTCTTTGCCTACATCGGAGGCTTCAAGCAGCTGACCCATGAAAGCTCTTCCGAAGCCGCCATGGACCAGCTGGATGAGATTCTGATCGAATTCAACAGAATACTTAAGAAGTATAAGATCCATAAGATCAAAACCATAGGGGATACTTACATGGCAGCGGGCGGCATCCCGGTGAAAAACATCACCAACCCCATTGAGGTGGTGATGGCTGCACTGGAGATGAATATGTTCCTGAACCAGGTGAGGCGCATGGATGGCAGGAGCTACTGGAAAATGAGCCTGGGCATCCACACCGGTCCCGTGACGGCCAATGTATCCGGTAAGAAAAAGATCTCTTATGACATCAAGGGAGATACGGTCAATATTGCACACCGCATGCAGGGGGTGGGGGACCACGGCGAGATCCTTGTCTCGGTGATGACCTATGAGCTCATCAAGGAGTTCTTCCTTTGTGAATACCACGGGAAGATGCCTGTGAAATACAAAGGCGACCTGGAAATGTTTGTGGTGAACGGGATCCGTCCCGAATTCTCCTTGAGCGGCAAAGGAAAAATCCCCAATGCTTTGTTCAGCACCAAGTTCAAACTGCTCCAGTTCAACGATATCCAGGAAAGGATGCTTGATAAACTGGAAAAAGAACTTCCTGGTTATCTGTACTACCACGATGTAAAGCATACCGTGGATGTGGTCACCGAGGTGGAACTGATTGGCTGGGCAGAAGGACTCGACGACGAAGAAATACTCCTGTTAAAGACCGCGGCACTCTTTCATGATGCAGGCCATACCATCGACTACGACGAACATGAATACCATGGCACACAGCTGGTCAGGGAGTGGCTGCCCGGCTATGGATACTCCGAGGAGCAGATCGAAAAGATCTGCAACATCATCATGGCCACCAAACTTCCTCCTGAACCCAAGGACATTCATCAGAAGATTATTTGTGATGCTGACCTGGATTACCTGGGCCGAAGCGATATGATTCCGGTCTCAAACAACCTTTTCAAGGAACTGAATGAACAGAATAAGATCGGTAGCTTCAATGAATGGAACAAGCTTCAGGTGAAGTTTATATCGGGGCACTCGTATTTCACCAAGACCGCGCAAAGCCTCCGCGAGGTGAACAAACAGAAACAGATTGAGCGGATCCGCAAGCTGATCACCGAGGAGTGAACCTCAGCAACCAGATACTACTGTCCGAACTTGACCGTGAGGGCTGCCCCATATGTGAGGCAACT